>CAYMZW010000163.1:0-2965 GCA_964395005.1 uncultured Rivularia sp. | reverse complement strand
CTAGTCTTTCCGTTTTCTGGTTCCTAGTCTCTGACTGGGAACCTATTATAACGAGGCTCTGCCTCATTGATTAAAAAGAGGCAGAGCCTCTTTAAATGCATTACAAGGTAGAACCTTGTAACGAGAGTTAAACCTTGTAACGAGAGTTATCACTGCTCACTGCTCACTGTTAACTGTTAACTGATTTATATCACTTCATAAAAATATTCATTTAATCAACCTCAACCAGCAATGAATCAACAACCAGTTTCAAACTTTCCACAAAAAACTAATAATTCTCCTGCTGTTACAGCAATGTTAGAGCAAGAAGCAAAACTTGTTACTAATACTAGAATTTTATTTTTAGTCATTATAATTGCAGTCTTAATTATTTCTGCTATACAAAGCGAACTAAACTTTTTATTATTTCTTGACCCCGAACGTATTAACAGAATAGCGCAATATATTCCCCAATACTTTCCACCTGATTTTACATATTGGAAAGTTTATTTAGCAGATACCCTCATCACCATAGGAATGGGAATTTGGGGAACATTATTAGCAGCTATTGCAGCGGTTCCTTTATCAATTTTGGCATCAAATAATATTTTTCCAGCTTGGATAGTTCAACCAACTCGTCGGATTTTAGATGCGATGCGTGCTATCAACGAATTGGTATTTGCCCTAATATTTATAGTAGCCGTTGGCTTAGGGCCTTTTGCAGGTGTTTTAGCGTTATTTTTACATACTGCTGGAACACTAGGTAAATTATTTTCTGAAGCAGTTGAAGCAATTGAATCCGGGCCAGTTGAAGGTATTCGAGCTACGGGAGCAAGCAAACTTCAAGAAGTTATTTATGGAGTAATTCCTCAAGTTATTCCCTTATGGACTTCTTTTACCTTATATCGTTTTGAATCCAATGTACGCTCCGCTTCCGTATTAGGAATTGTTGGTGCTGGTGGTATTGGTGTTTCCTTATATCAAAGTTTTGGAGCTTTTGAATATCAAAAAGTTTGTGCAATTTTGATTATTTTGATATTAGCGACGAGTATTATTGATTTTGTTTCTGCAAAAATTCGGAATTGGTTGGTTTGATATCGGCTTTTAATATTTATTTTAGAAGATTTATTTGTAGAAGAGGCAAAAAGCAGTGTAGATAAAATTGGGGTATTATTGCCGTTGTATTGTCACTGCCGTCAATGCATCAAATATCGAATTGTTACATAAAAATGTCCATCTCCAACGCCGTGAGGTAAAATTTGTATTGCTCAACAGTGTAAACAGCCATATTTATCTAAATCAAAACTTGGTGGTAAATTATGCAGCAAGCAAAAAGCGAAGTACTAATTTTAGAAGATGGACAAACTCCACCACCACAAACCCAAATCCCAGTAAGAAAGCCGCAGTGGTACGATACTTTTAGCTATATTGCTAACCCCGATAAATTTTGTCGTCACAATTTAGAAAAATACGGGGCAATTTTCAATACTGGAGTTTTCGGCGGTACAACTATTTTTGTGGGTGAGTCAAAAGCCATTCAGATGGTATTTAATGGCGATTCGCAGTATACAGAAATTGCCTTACCACCCACTACAATGGATATGTTCGGCGAGTACAGTTTATTTCAACGTCCTGATTTACATCGTCAGCGTAAAAGTGCTTTGCAACCTGGTTTAAATGGACGTTTATTAGAAGGGTATATACCGCATATTAATGATGTAATAAAAAAGGGGTTAGAAAAATGGAATACTCCCGGAAAAATTGCTGTTTATTTAGAAGTCGAAAAAATCTGTTTTGATGTACTAACTCCTTTACTATGGGGAGTACAATTAGATGATAATAATCCTGAAAGTTTTGCCGGTTTACCTGTAAAAAATAAAGCACAAGTTAAAGCTCTATATAAAACTTATTTTGATGGTTTCTATGGTTTATTAAAATGGAAATCGCCTTTAACAGCTTACGGTAGAGGAATCAAAGCACGTACAAAGTTAATCGAATTTATGCGTGCGCTAATTCAGCGAAGAAAAAAGGAAGAAATAAATCCCACATCTGATTTTTTAGCAATGATGCTAGCTAGTCAGCAGGAAAACCCCGGAGGTGTTTTTAGCGATTCTTTGATGGAAAACCAATGTCTTTTGCAGTTATGGGCTTCTCACTACGAAATTTCTGGTTTAGTTTCTTCCCTGATTTATCAATTAGGAAAGTACCCGCAGTTTGTTAATAAGTTACGTCAAGAACAAGCTAAATTAATAAAAGAGCAAGAAATCTTTTCGTCAGATAACCTCAAGCACATGGGATTTCTGGAAGCAATTATCAAAGAAACTTTACGAACTTTACCACCTAGTTCTACCGCGAACCGTCGCTTGACGAAATCAGTAGTTGTGGATGGAATACTTTACCAAAAAGGTTTTACTATAATTGCCGAACCGCGACTGGCTCATATTATGAAAGAACATTTTACAGAGCCAGACAAATTCGATCCAGAACGCTTTTTAGCACCCCGCAATGAAGGTAAAATGTACGAATTTATTCCTTTCGGTGGAGGCGTACACGCTTGTTTAGGGGCACAGATGGCAATGGTTGTAACAAAGATTTTTGCTTATCATTTACTAAATAGATTTGATTGGGAATCAACACAAGAAGCTTCGTTTGTACAGTTTCCCTTAAAAAAAATAAAAGATAATTATCAAATTAATTTGCTTTCATCAAAGTCTTAGTATCAATTAAGTTTATTGCAGTTAATTTTTAATCAAAGCAATTGGATTAAGATTAATCTTCATTTTAGAAAACTTGAGTAATTTTAATGCCCATAATACTTAATATCAGATTTTGCTTGGGTAAGGGTATAAATGTTGGGTTGCGCTGTCGCTTAACCCAACCTACGAATTACAAATTTTAAATATCCGATTAATCCTACAATCTTTTCACTGTTCACTGTTCACTGTTCACTGTTAACTGTTAACTGTTAACCGTCAATTCCACCAAT
>CAYMZW010000162.1:4031-13560 GCA_964395005.1 uncultured Rivularia sp. | reverse complement strand
AGATAAGGAGAGAAATTAATTGTAGGGTGCTGTGACGCTTTGATAGTTTTTGTTCGTAGCGATAATTTTATAGCGAGCGTCACGCACCATCCGGGTTTTGTTCACTGAAAAATTTACGCTTGTATCGATTAGGTGCTTCAAGATTGGAATTTTATTTAATGGGTGAAGCAGAAAATGGAGATTGGATTGGTATTCGTACAGAAGTTACTTGGACTTAAATAATAATACCTATACACTTTTAAAGCTAACAAGTTTAGTTGCTAGTCAATTACAACGAAAATCAATTGGAATTGACGTTTCAGGGGAATATATAAATATTGCTCGTCAAAGGTGCGATTTTATATAACCCGTGCAGACGGGTTTTGCCTATGTAGCAGCGGTTTAAACCGCCGAATATTTCCCCCAACATCTTCTCAAAATAACCTCACTCTACCAAAACTTTCATGGAAATCGTTACCAGTGCTAAAACGATTATCAAAATGCACGTGGTTTCTATGATTACGTCTACCATGATTAATAAAAGCAGGGTTATAATTCCTTCTAAAACCACGTCTAAAACCACGTCTGCCGTGATGTTTAAAACCACGCCTACCACGACGACGAGATTTAACTTTAATTCTTTTCTTAGCTTTAATAAGATTACTTGATGTTACGAAGGAATTGTTAGAAACTTCAAGGGCTTGGGCTGGTTGTGTATTAATAAAATATTCACCAACGCTACCAAATAATACGATAGATGCAATTCCTAAGCCAGCTAATTTATTGAGTTTCATTTGTCGTTTCCTCTTGTTGGGATTTAAATTTATTGTTTTCCCTGTCGTTACTTATTACTATGAGCGATGAAGCTGAGATAGTAATTATTGCTAACTGAGGTAATACTAAGAGTTATCTGAGAAAAATGAGAGATTTTTATAAATACAAAAAATCAGCAGCACCATATAATGATTCTGCCGTTCAAATAATGTATTGTCTTTGAAGCAATAAGAAGATAAATTTATATATCTATATCAGAATAAATTTGAGTCCAAATTTATATTTCGACGCAATAAAATAATTACGATTAATGCTACGAACTTGACTGATAACTGCTCACTGCTCACTGTTCACTGTTATGCACCTCGCAAGCTAGCAAAACCAAAGGTAGCATTAAATTCTTCGCACCAAATTCCTACAGATTTGTAATTAGCAAGGTTTACATTGTTAGGAATCGCATAGCGCTGTTTACCATTAAAGCTTTTGATTCTACCTAATGTAATGTAATTTCCTTCTCTAATATTGAGAGGAATGTTGCTGTTTCTATGCAAAATAATCTTGACATCGGGACCGTTTCCTGTTCTAAATGCTTTATCAAATTCTAGATAACGCTTACCATTGATGTTAACTATTTTTGCTTTTCCTGTGGTGGCTTTTTCTGCTTTAACAAAGTTGCCCGATGCAATCAATGACTTGGATTTTGCTGCGACTCTAACACCTTGTGCTGCTCTTTGGGCTTGTGCTGGTTGAGCGCTAATTGCTAATTGTCCGACGCTACCGAATAATACTATAGATGCGATTCCGAAGCCAGCTAATTTGTTGAATTTCATTTGTGTTACCTCTTGTTTAAATTCGTTGTTTCTCTTTCCTTGATTACTAATATGAGGGATGATGCTGAGGAACTAATGATTCGTAGCTGAGGAAACACTAAGAGTTTTCTGAGAAAACTGAGAAAGTGCAATCAATGACAAACTATATATATATAGCAACGAGCTTGGCGCTAATGCTTAACCCAACCTACCAAGCTAACTTACTCCTCACTGTTAATTTCTAATTCTCCACCTCTTGCTTTATTCCCATTCCCGTTGTTATTGCCGTTGTTATTCCCGTTACCGTTCAAGTTATCGCTGATATTAACGTTTATATAAAAATTTATGCTAATTAAGCTACCTTTTTTACCGCTAAATAGATAGCCTAAAATTAGTCCTAAAATTAAAGATAATAAAATCATATTATCTTGCTAAATACATCTTTCATAGGGAACAGGGAACAGGGAACAGGGAACAGAGAAAGAAAATTACATTTGTAAATTATCTTAGTTATTAGAGTAGATAATTCGAGGCTCAATACAAGGAGCATTTTGAAGTAAATTTAAGGCGTACCAATTACTAAAGAACCAAATAAAACTATTTTATTGATTAATTAGTCAACAAACTGTTCGATACTATATAAAATATTTTATTGCTAATGTTGTAAAAGTTACTTATTTGTTGCATTGAATTATTTGTTAACTCAGTAATTACCAATAAAAAAGTGCGTTTAAACGCACTGGCTCAAGTTTCCGCAAAATCTAAATTCTAAATTCGAGCATTTTAAATTTTACTGAAAAGATTCGATCAGTATCGCGGCTCCAGCTATACAAAGTAGGATTATTCCTAAACGCCAAATAAAAGCAAACACAAAGGGAAAAAGGGTGATGGTTATGTCCGAAGTACCGATAATTCCTGATAAACAAGCGGCTAAGATAAAACCGATTACTATGAATATAAAGTATTTAAGAGCCTTTAAACTTAGTCTGAATAGAGGGCTGAATTTATTGGTTGTCATTGCTATATACTCCTGATTGTTTTGAAATGGAAAGATAAAATATTTTCTCTAGCTAATAAAAAAACCGGGAAGTGCTACAACACTTTCACCGGCTCGTAAACTTCCTGTTTATCGAAAGCCATTTAGATTTTAAATTCTGCGGAAATTCCCTTGAATTGGAGAGTGGGGCGTTGTGGTGTAGATTCTCTTCACCTAAAACGGGGGCATCGACGAATTCTAGATTGAAAATCCAAAATTCATTCTGACATATGCCATTGATTCCAACTATTAGTAACTCGATTGTAAGCATTCTGAATTGGTTCGAGTTGATGGGGTTTGAGTAAATATCGATAGCAGATATGGCTATTTAAATAAACGGCTAGTTCGTGGTTTTTTCTTTCGCTAATAATCTTAAATTCACCGTGCCCTGTCTCACATAGCGCCTGAATTAATAGAAAACTCATGTGGGAAAACACTATGGGTAGCATTACTGTGCTGGATGGATTCACTTGCTGGGGTACTATAAGCGGTTTTTTTGATGGTTTGTCTTCTATATGCAGATACATCCTCATTGGTTGTGCTTTTTCTAGAAAATTTTGTAATTGTGGGAAGCTCATATTTTTTTGGTTTTTAGGTTTGCGTAACACAAGAAGGTGTCATGCTTTGCGATCGCGGTTTGCCTTTGTCTATAAATATGCTTGGATACACATTTAGGAAGGTTTGCCGATTTACGATGCTTTAAAAGAATTACGATTTATAGCTTGTAGTATATGTCGTCATTCTTTTCTTGTAAACTCTAAAGACAGATATTCAGTTTTTAAGTAGCTTTTGATACTATTATAAAGCTTTTTTGAATTTTAGTGTTAATTTGGAATACATCTTAAGATAGATATTTTGTAATATTACTCATAATCAGTTCAATTGCAGTTGATTTTGATTGGCAACTTTTATTTGAAATGACAGCCGTAATGCTTATGTCACTAGCCTTACAGCGTATAAAAGCTTATCGGCGATCGCAGTAAAAAATCCAAAATAATGCAGCACTTACGCAAAGCCCCCCTTTTTAAGGGGGGTTGGGGGGATCTAAAAGCCCCCCTTTTTAAGGGGGTTTGGGGGGATCTAAAAGCCCCCCTTTTTAAGGGGGGTTGGGGGGGATCTAAAAGTCCCCCTTTTTAAGGGGGGTTGGGGGGATCTAAAAGGGGATCTAAAAGCCCCCCTTAAAAAGGGGGGTTGGGGGGATCTAAATGTTTGAAATACCTGCGGACACCGTTGCGATTGCGTAAGTCTTATAATATTTCAAATATGTATTTATGTAGGATTGTAGGCAGCAAAAGTAAATTTGATTTACATTTGAATGATATTGGCATTCAATATTGAATCGAGGAGTGGCTCAGTGGGTAAAGATAAATCTAACGATCAAGATAAACTGCGAGAGATGCTACAGTTTTTCTTGGATGAAATGGGTGCAACTCAAGTAGAGTTATCTAAGGGGATGGGTGTTAGTCGTCCGGTAATAATAGATTTTCTCAATAAGGATAAAGATTATTTACCAGTTGGCAGCGAAGGTTTGATTAAGCTATGTGAAAATTTAAGAAAACACAAACCTTCTAAAAGAAAATCGAAGAAAGATGATGATAATAATTTATTTAGTCTTTCTCCAGATAGATTAAGGCAAAAATTGGGCGAAATTGGTGCGGATGAGCTTTTGGAGTCTGCCGGTTTTTTACCAGATTTCACGGAAAGTATTCGCGTTAGCCCGGAAAGGTTTTTCCAAATTACTCAGATAGTTGCATTGCTTGAGTTATTGGAGTTTGAAGATTTACTTCCTACAACCAAAGAGTTTTTAGCAATTGCTAGTAATAAGCTAACTATTGCGAGTAAAAAATGGTTTGATGGGAATTCTCACAATGATGATGCCTTAGAAGCTTTGATTAACAAACTTTGGGAGCCTCAGCCTTCTTTGGGTTTAAAGTTAAAGTTGCAGATAATTAAAAAATTGGAATTAAGTCGAGAAAATTTGAGGAATGCGGGTAAAACCAAATTTAGCCGTGAGGAAGCAATTTCTTTATTTCTAAGCATTTTAATTAAAGAAAGAATCAACGATGAAACTCCGCTACAAGCAAGAATCAAAAAGCTGGAATTTCAAACTTTATCTCGCTCTATTGATTATGACGAGCAGTATAGCGATATTTATATTCGTTTAGAAAATATTGCTTACGATGCAGAGCTTGAATTAAAGACTCCTGGAATTTCTCGCAAAAAATCTTCAGATAGAAAAACCAGGATTTTGGATTCCATACAGCCAGTAATTATGGCTAACGCTACTTGCTATTTTGGTGCCGATAGTAAAAGCAGCGAACTTTTGGAATGGATATACACATCTAGCAACACTATGGTAGAAAATGCTATCAGTGCTTGTACTTTAAATTTGGGTTTAAAGGAAGATACTTTGTTAACGATTTCTACGAATACTCTTGATAGCAACGTTCATTCTTTGGTTGAAACAACGGTAATTTTAGGAGAAAAACAGCAGTATCAAGGTATTTGGGTTGATAGAGACTCAATGAATGTGATGTTGCAAGCAATTGTTTGTGCTGTAAAACAATGGTTTGCGGATAAAACTAAAATCGGCGAGCTTGATGATAACACATATATATCAGCTTGTAGAAATCTTTCGCGGTTGAGAAAGCGATTGATTACAGTAAGAAAAGCATTTCATAATTTTCAGTTTTTAGATGCAGGCTGTCAAGTTTCGGAAATTAAAAAAATTGCTGAAGAAGCTAAGCAGAATTTAGAAGAAATTCCTGCTACAGATATTTATTTCACTTATCGTTTAAATTTTTACCGCTGCTACTGTTTGGCTAAACGATTGGAATTAAGATTATCTAATTTTCAAGGCAATATAATTAATGCTAAATCATTGGTTGCAGAGCTTACCGAATCACTAGATAAACCCGAACAATTTAAATTAGAAGTAGATAAAAATGAACTTTCTCCAATATCTGCTTTGATTCGCTCCGAAATTTATCTATACGAGCTTTCTTGCGGACATAATACCAAATTATTTCAAGGTAATGATGTAAATATATGGTTTGATGAGCTAATCGATTGGAAAGAGAAAATCAGAAAAGTTATTAATACAAAGTCTTGCTATAAAGATGCTGGTTTAGATGTGTATGAATCTTTGTCAGAAATCCACGGCAATGCAGCTAGAATATACTTTTATATTTCTGAAGATAATTCTACTTTGCAAGACGCTGCCCAAAACTTTCTCAAAGCTGCACAATATGCATTACGAATTGGTTTAATTCAGCGCGTATCTAGGTGGATAGCTTTAGCAGGAAGGGTTTGGGTAAGATTAAAAAATAGCGAGTTATCATTACAGGCTTTAAAATTATCTGAAAAACTGGCTAAAACTGACTTAACAACTGGTCACAGTGACAACTTTTGTCAAGCAGTTATTTCGGAAATTCATTTACTGCGCGGTGAATATCTATTATTAATTGAAAGCGATGAATTGACAGCATTAGAGCATTTTATCCAAGCCCTTAAAGGTTCCGTATACTTAGGTTTAAATCGGCGCATTTGTGACTCATTATATAATATGTCAAGATGTTCTCAAAAGTTAGGAAATATTAGCATCCAGTCAGGATTAAATAGAGTATTCTCTGAAGAAGAAAAGCTATTAAAATCAAATATCAAGAAACTCAATCCCATGAGCAATAATAATTCAGAAAAAGTCTTAGAATTGCTGTGTAGTTTATATGTTAGAAAAGACAGCCCCACTTGGTTCCAAGTACGCAACGAATTTTCTATGCTCGCAGCCCAAATATGGCAAACCTGGCATCAAGATACATCCGAAAATAATCTTAATACAATACATCCCATTGCCGAGATGATTAGAAAAGGAATTTGGCTTTGTCAGGTTGAAGGGTGATTGGGCGATCGGGAGAAGGGGTGACAAGGGGATGGGGAGACAAGGAGAGGGGGTGATGGGGAGATGGGGTGATGGGGAGATAATTTTTATGCCATCACTTGATTACTGCATTACTCGATCGTTATTCAGAACTTGCTACTTGCTAGTTGCTATTACCTTGAAATTGTTAAAAAACCCCTAATTTGTTATCATCTTCTCACTCAACCCTATTAATTGCTGCTGTAGTTCAGATACCTGGTATTATTTGGCAAGCTAATGGTAATTTTACTTTAAGTAAATTTTACTCATAATCACTGTATAAACTTTGATTATGTCAAGAATTGCAAACAGTCCAAATCTGTAATCTTATTGAGGGTTTATTATTAAAAATATTTTTTAATTTTAGTATCAAAATACTTCTATAGATAGATTCAATAATGTTTGAATATGTGTGAAGTGAGTGACTTGGGATACTTGAAGAAAATATAAACACCAGTTCATTATTGTTGCTGGTCACGGTAGAGTTGATTCAATCAATGTCTACAAATATAAATTATTAGTATCTGTAAAGAGCGATCGTCAACATAATACGGATATGAAGAAGGGCGCGTCTCCTCCACATATAGATCAAACAAGAAACATGATTTTAACCGTAGGGGCAAGTTGTTTCCTCTAATTAAGTAAATGGGGCATTATGTGGCATAAACAAAAGAACAAAAATCCAATAATCCGCTTGGCTTTATTGTTAGCATTGGCATCAACTCCAATGATGACTAGCTTGTTCAAGTCGGACTATGTACTGGCACAGTCACCTGAAACTCCTTCTTTCCCGCTTCCAACTGAAGTGGAACAAGGAACTACTATTAAGGTAGATGGTTCCGCTAGTATGACCAAAGCTAATGAAGCGTTGAAGCAGCGTTTTGAGAAAGAGTATTCCGGTACTAACGTCGAAGTTGCTACTAATGGAACGGATGACGCGCTCAAAGCTTTACAAGATGGCAAAATAGATATTGCTGCAATTGGACGCGGTTTGACTCCGGAAGAAGAAAAGCTGGGTTTAACACAGCAGCGTTTGCGTCGCGAAAAAATTGCGATAATCGTTGGTAAGGATAATCCTTTTAAAGGCGATTTAACCAATCAGAAATTTACCCAAATTTATCGCGGGCAAATTAGAAATTGGTCGGAACTTGGCGGCCCTTCAAAGCCAATTCGAGTTATCGATCGTCCCGAATCAAGCGATACTCGCCAAGCTTTTAAGAACTATCCTCTTTTTGACGGTAATTTAAATACTGGCTCTAATGCTACTCGATTGGATAGCGACGATCCAGCCGAAGTTATCAACCAGTTGGGTGATGATGGTATCGGCTTTGTTTTAGCTAATCAGGTAGAGAAACTCGGTGACGATGTGCGCGTTTTGAGTATGCACAGAGTTCTACCAACCGATCCTAGATATCCTTATTCGCAACCGCTGGTTTACGTTTTCAGAGAAAATCCTTCGGAAGCCGTTAAGAATTTTGTTGGTTTTGCAACAGCAGAGCCGGGGCAGGAAGCTTTAAATGTAGCTAGAGAAGAAGAAGCAGCGGCCGTTGCTACTGCAGTTGCTGCTCTTCCGGTAACAGGTGATGCAACTCCCGAAACAACTCCTCAAGCAACTCCCGGAGCAACTCCGGCTAGTGATGCTAGTGGTAATGCAACAGCTAATAATAATGATGCAGTAACTGAAAATGTTAGTAGTGCCACAAATACATCCGCTACCGATAGTAGTACCGGAGAACAAGCATTTCGACCTGATAGTGCGGGTGTTTCTGCCGAAGCCGGTGAAGGAACAATACCTTGGTGGTGGATTTTACTACCAGTTGCAGCAATTGGTGCATTAGCGCTGTGGTGGTTGCTGGGAAGACGCAAATCTCAAGAGGATGATACTGTTGCTCGCGGTGTTTTGCCAAAAGATTCTCCTCCTCCTTTTACTCCCACTTCTACAACTGGCCCGGTTAAAGAACCATTACCTGCTGAAAATACAGATGCAGCAGAACCAAACGCAGGAATTAACACTGCACCTGTAGAACCTGCATCTAATACTACATCCCCAATCAACGCGGCTGGAATTGGTGCAGGTATTGCCGGATTGGGTAAGCCAGGTGCAGCAGCGTTATCTAAAGATAATAATCAAGATACACCCGAAGTCAGCGATGTAGGACAACCGGATGTTGCCGACTCGGGAGTAAACGCTCAATCAACCCACCTACAGCAACCCGATTTTGCCGATTCAGGAGTAAACGCTCAATCAACCCACCTACAGCAACCGGATGTTGCTAATTCAGGATTGGATTCAATAGAAGCAGCCGATTTGGAAGAAGCGGATATTCCTGATACCAGCTTGGATTTAGAAGCACCGGCGGCCGTTGTTAACAGTTCTTATCATTCGTTACCGCGAATTAACACCACAGTTAATAACGTAGAAACACCGCCAATAACAGAAAACGCAGATGATGTAGACAGCTCCGCCCAAAGCACTCAAGAAGAAAATCAAGAAGAGTCCGATTCTCCTCAAAAAGAATTACCATCAGCTTCTTCAAATAATTGGTTGGGAAATTTTGGTATTGGTGTTGGTGTCGCTGGTGCTGCCGGTGCTGCAACTAATCTTCCTGATAAGATTAAGTCTGGTGCCGCAAAAATCAAATCGCAGTTCGCTGGTAAAGATACTCCCCAATCCACAGATGATGAATCTGTAGAAACTAATAGAACTGTTGCATATGCTCAGCTACCAGATGTTTGGGATAGCACGCAAACAGAACAATCAAATACACAATTAGATACGGCAACAGAAGGCGATACATTATCAGACAGTAATAATACTTACGAAGACAGCAATGTCATTTCACCTTCCGATTTATGGGGTTCCTCGGAAACAACAGAACCCATTCAAAAAGAAGAAAAAACATCCTTTAATGGATTAATTAGTAACGATGTTGATAATGTAGAACCACCATCAGAAACTTCACCTTCAAGTTTGTGGGGAACTCCCGAAGAAGAAGTAAGTACTGATGAAGTTGA
>CAYMZW010000162.1:0-3931 GCA_964395005.1 uncultured Rivularia sp. | reverse complement strand
GAATCATCCTTTAATGGATTAATTAGTAACGATGTTGGTAATGTAGAACCACCATCAGAAACTTCACCTTCAACCTCGGGAACACCAGAAACAGAAGAAGTAGGTAATCAAGAAGAAGAGGAATCAAACTTTCCTGTAGCAGGTACTATCGCAGCAGCAGCAGGATTAGTCGCCGGAGCCGCCGCTATTGGTTCGGTGTTGAATCAAGACAATAACGATACACCCGAAGACAGTAATAATGCTGACGAAAATAATACAGAACAAGATGATAGCCAAGCATCAGAAACTGTAGAAACCACAGATGCTCAAACAACATCACTACAAGAGCAACCAACAACTGATGATTTACCAAATGTTCGGGTAGAACCATCCGAACCACAAACTACTACTTCAGAAGAAACCGTTACTGAACAAGAGGTTGCTCAATTTAGCGCGTCATCTAGCACGGAAGATGCTGCATCTACTAGTGCAGTAGCAGGAGCAGCTGTTGGAGCTTTTACGCTTAGTCAAATGACAAGTGACGAAACCGAAACCCAACAAGCAGATACTCCAGCACAAAACGAAGCTTTAGATGAAATAGCAAACCAAGCTGAAATTGATACACAAATTCGCGCAACCGAGCAACATCCAAATCCAGGAGACACCGATTGGGATAGAATTTACGGCATTCACCATAACGGAGCTACAGGAGTACCCGGTGAAAGCAACATACTCTTAGCAAATCGCACTCCAAAATGGGCTTATGCTTCTTGGAATATTTCACCAGCCGATCGCGAAGCAATGCAAGAGCGGGGTGCAAATCAATTGGTATTGCGACTGTATGATGTAACTAATGTTGACTTAAGCTATCAAAACGCTAAACTAGTACAACAGTACGAATGCGAAGAATCAGTCAGTCATCGTTACGTAGCCATACCCAATGCTAATAGAGATTACATTACCGAAATTGGTTATCTAAGCGTAGATAAAGAATGGTTGTTAGTATCGCGATCGCCAATCATTCGGGTATTTAGTCGTCCCCACAAAAACTTTTGGTTTGAAGCAGATGCGGAATTGATAATTCACGGTGCAACTGAGCCAGGTTCAACTGTAACCATTGACGGACAAAGTATCAAAGTTAAGCAAGATGGTACTTTTCATCTGAGGGTTCCCTTTACCGAAAGCTTAATCAACTATTTGATTACCGCAGTAGCACCCCATAGCGAACAAGCGAAAACTATTCATATGCAATTTTCGCAAACCGAAAGGAAGGATAGTTAGGAGTTAGGAGTTAGGAGTTAGGAGTTAGGAGTGAGCAGTGAGCAGTTATCAATATTAATGGTAATTGGCGATTAAATTAATTAAATGCTCTGGTAGATCGAATGCCGGAGCATTTTTGTATTTAAAAGGTTATTTGTTGGCTATGCTCGCGCTTAAGTATTTATTCCAATTTATCAACGGCGATCGCGAATTTGGAATATCAATTGTACAGTGCGAGTAGCTATTAAACAGTCATGGTTTTCAAAGCAAAAGTTTTCCTATGTTATTAGTATCCGGCGGTTAAAACCGCTACTACACAGGCGAAGTCCACCTCCGTGGACTGATATATTTTTAACCCACGCAGGTGGGTTTTGCTTGTGTAGCTGCGACTTATAGTCGCCAAGTAAAGTATTAAATCCGACTTTTAAAACTGTTCGGTATTCATCCTTCAAAAATTCCTAAAAACCGAATTTACCCTGTTTTTCAAATTGATTAATATAAGAACAACAAGGCAATAAATTATTAATTCCCATTCCAAAGGTAGAACCATGTCAACATTATTAACCTGGAATCCCTGGCAAGAATTGAATGCTAACATCAGTCAATTGGATAGAGATTTTGTGAAAGTACCCGCAGCAGAATTACGAGTAGATAAAGAAGCAGTTTATTTAAGATTGGAGCTTCCTGGAATCGAAGCAAATGACTTAGATATCCAAGTAACTGAAAAAGCTGTTTCTATCACTGCGGAAAGAAAATCTGCATATAAAAACGAAGAAGCCGGTATTAAAAGTGAATTCCACTATGGTAAATTCCATCGTGTAATTCCTCTACCTGCAAGAGTTCAAAATACTAACGTTAGTGCAGATTACAAAGATGGTATTTTGAGTTTGACTTTACCAAAAACTGAAGCTGAAAAGCACAAAGTTGTTAAAGTCAGCTTGGGAGATGCTGCTTAATAATAGGTAAATAAGCCCATTTAAAAAGTGGGCTTGTTTGATTCAAATTAATTTTATAGGTATGTCCTATCGGACACGCTTAGCTAACGTAATCCGGCTTTAACCTCTCTTAAAGTTGTATTTAGGATGTTAAAGCGTAAATACGAACCATTATTTTTTAATGCTATATAAATTTCCCACCTATGAAAGAGAATGATTCTTCCCTAAGATGTACGAAATATAATGTGTCACCTTGTTAAATATAAATATTGATTTTTATTGCAACAGGTAAACATGAATAAGCCATTAATATCAGTTATAGTATTCGGATTTTTATTATTACTCGTCCTATCTCCTTTTGCAGCTTTGGCAGGATTAATGCTAATATTATTAGTCGCCGCAATTTATAATATAGTTATTAATTTATTCAGAGCATTTATCGGTAGCAGCAAAGCCGATGCTAAAGAATCATAAAAGCAAGATGGATAATAGTTATTATTTCTACAGACTCATCTGATAATTGGTAATTTACTTAGTTAGTTAAATCATTAATTATGACGGGTTCGTAGTTGGGAATGCGCGTCCTAAATCCGAGAGCGATAAATCGCCAACTACGAACGTGGATGTACCCATCAAGATTAATGGGGCAAACCACTACTACTCCACCACATTAAGTGTGATGGGATTTTCCCAGTCCTATTTATAGGACTTTGGCTCTTAGACTGGGGTTTCAACCCCAGGCGGATGTGCATTGCCGGGTTATGTGCGGGCTAGAAAACCGATCATATTTTATGGAACAGACTACTTGTAACCACCTTGGCAATCTGAGTAAATTATTAAGCGTTGCAAACTAAAAGTAATGAAACCGCGATCGCTTAGCCAGGTTTAGTGCCCTCAAACGCCCAAATATGGAAAAATTGTAGCCCCGAGATATTTTCCTACTATTAACTTATGTATTTAATAAAGATATATTGTTAACATTAGTAAAAAAGCTGAAAACATTTGGGGACTAATACTGCTATGGGTCGTGTAGGCGTTTTATTACTTAATCTTGGTGGGCCGGATAAACTTGAGGATGTACAGCCGTTCCTTTACAATCTGTTTTCCGATCCGGAAATAATCCGTCTGCCTTTTAGCTGGCTGCAAAAACCTTTAGCTTGGTTTATCTCGACGCGACGAAGTAAAACATCTCAAGAAAACTACCGTAAAATTGGTGGTGGTTCTCCGTTGCGACAAATAACTGAAGCCCAGGGAGATGCTTTAAAGGAAGAACTTGCCGAAATCGGGGAAGACGCAAAAATTTATGTTGGAATGCGTTATTGGCATCCTTACACTGAGGAAGCTGTTTCTCAGATTGTTGCCGATGGAATTGATAAGTTAGTTATTTTACCTCTTTACCCCCAGTTTTCTATTAGTACTAGCGGCTCTAGTTATCGACTTCTTGAGAAAATTTGGCAAGAGAATCCCAAACTTGAGCAGATTGAATATTCGGTAATTGCTTCTTGGTACAAGCAACCGGGTTATCTGCAAGCAATGGCAGAACTAATAGCGCAGGAATTAGATCAGTTGCCGAATCCCGATCGAGGTCATATTTTCTTCAGCGCACATGGAGTTCCCAAAAGCTATGTAGAAGAAGCAGGCGATCCATATCAGCAGGAAATTGAGGAATGCACTCGTTTAATTATGCAAACTCTCAATCGTGCAAATCCCCATACTTTAGCTTATCAGAGCCGTGTAGGTCCAGTAGAGTGGCTGCA
>CAYMZW010000161.1:0-13573 GCA_964395005.1 uncultured Rivularia sp. | reverse complement strand
TCCGTGCAGCCATCCCATCAAATCGGCTTGATTTCGGTTGGCGATATAGCTATTAATCCCCGCATCAATTAAGCCAATTCCCAAACCTAATAAACTACCAGTAGCAACCATCAGCCACCAATAAGGGCTAGAAGAATAGATTATCAAAGCAAACGTCAAGCTTATGGATGCTATCAATAACATCCTCGCCAATCCGATACGACTACTTAAAATATTGCTAGATAAAGCAGCAAGAATATAACCCGTAACTTGGCTGAGGAAAAGTAGGGTAATGTTGGCTGAAGTTAGATTGTAAGTTTCGCTAATCGAAGGGATGAGAATACCTAAACCTCCCTCAGCGATACCGATTGCTATGAATGCGTAGAAACAGAGGAGAATTGCCATGAGGGAGAGAGGGGGAGAGGAAGAAAAGTGTTTTGGAGTGATATATTTTTTTTAACGCAGAGGAGCGCAAAGGTTAACGCAGAGGAGCGCGGAGTATTTTTTACTCAAGTGATTGAATAATTCTAAGGCAAGCAGAAAATCATTTTTATTTCTACCCCCTCTCCTTTATCAATTACTAATTACATTATTTAGCTTTATCACAACCCGCTATCGGCAGACAAATTTTAAATGTCGTTTTTCCGGGTTTTGATTCTAAATAAATAGCTCCTTTATGACGATTTTCTACAATTCTTCTCACTGCATCTAATCCTAATCCGCTACCTTTTCCTACTCCTTTTGTTGTAAAAAATGGTTCAAATATACGCGATTGTACTTCTTCGGGAATTCCCGAACCGGAGTCGGTAATTTCTATTTTTAATGAGTTTTCAAGGTGAGAAGTTGTAATTTTTAAAATGCCTTTTTCGTCCATTGCATCAATAGCGTTATCGATCAAATTCGTCCAAACTTGATTCAATTCGCTACCGTAAGCAAGAATTTGAGGAAGGTTTTCTCCATAGCAACGCTGAATTTCAATGCCGTGTTTGAGTTTAAAAGAAAATAATTTTATCGTGTCTTCTAAACCTTGATGAATGTCTACCCATTGTTGAGCGCCACGATCTAAATGAGAGTATGATTTCATAGAATGTACTAAGTCCGAAATCCGTTCGGCTCCGCGCAAACCATTTTTGATAGTGGACATGACATCAAAGGAAATCGCCAGCCAGCGTATTCCCATATCTCTAAGTTCGGTGGTATCGTCTCGCCAGCGCTCCATCATGGTATCGAGCAGTTTTACGTCTACTCCACCTGCGGCTAAAGGCTCGGCAATATTCCAAGCTTTCTCTACTCCGTAATCTTCTAGCCAATCGAGTATTTCGTCTTCCCTATCAGCTATTGTCATCGGATCTAATTTGTCATTATTAATGATGTCGTAGCCGTCATCCCGAATTTTTAACCATTTCTCGGTGTGTTCGTCTTCTACCCGATGCTGCCCGTAAACTAAATTCATTCGCTGCAATTCTAGCAATGCCGGGGTGACATCTTTCAAAGCCCGAACTAAAGCCGCAGCAGGGTTATTAAGTTCGTGAGCTAAACCCGCAGCCATCGTACCCAAAGCCGCCATTTTTTCGCGGTTGCGGATAAAAGATTCTAGTCCCCGCAATCTTGTTTGAACTGCACGAGCTATAGTTATTTCAAACTTTCTACACTGATGGAGTAATTCTAAAAAGTCTTCTTGAGGAAGCTCGTAAACCCGACAGTCATTCAAAGCGCGTAAATTCACCATAATCGGCTCATCTGTAAGCAGAGGAATCTCTCCCACAAACTCCGGTGCTGTATGCTGCCCTAACGGCATTTCCACACCTTCGGAATAACGAGTAATACCTATTTTTCCCGCCATCAAAATAAACAAACCCCGCCCTGCATCCCCCTCAGAGACTAAAATTTCACCCTCCGATAACTTAACCTCAGTAGCGCGATCGCAAACCCATTCCAACCGACTTTGAGGAAGTATTTTAAATAATTCTAGAGTTTGTAATTCTTCAGTACATAATGTCATTGTTAGTTGATAGTTGATAGTTGATAGTTGTTAGTTGTTAATTGTTAGGAGCAATTGCAGTTGTCAGTCATCAGTTACTAACTTTTACCTATTAATTATTCACTGTTAACTGTTAACTGCTCACTGTTCACTGTTTACAAAACTTTACTCAAATAGTTGTGAACAAACTGCACGCAAATCGAACCTTCACCGACACCAGAGGCTACCCGTTTCACGGAACCATGACGCACGTCTCCTACCGCAAATATACCGGGGACGTTTGTTTCTAATAAAAAGGGATCGCGGTCTAAATTCCAGCCTTTGGGACGGTTGTTACCGTTGTGTTTTAAATCTGGGCCAGTACAAACAAAACCGCGATCGTCTGTTTCTAATACTCCATCGAGCCATTCGGTACTGGGTTTTGCACCGATAAATATAAACAGCGAACTTGCCGATACTGTTTCTTTCTCGTCGGTAAAATTGTTAACAAGAGTAAGTTCTGATAAACTGGTTTCGCCTTTTGCTTCAACCACGCTCGTATGCAGTTTAACTTCAATATTTGGGGTGGCTTCTATTTGGTCGATTAAATATTGCGACATACTTTTAGTTAAAGAATCGCCGCGTACTAACATTATTACTTTGCTGGCATATTTAGAAAAATACATTGCTCCCTGTCCGGCAGAATTTGCGGCTCCGATAACGTATACTTCTTCGCCTTCGCAGGAGCGTGCTTCTGTCTGCGCTGCACCGTAGTAAATACCCGCACCCGTCAAACGCTCGATTCCCGGCACATTCAACCGTCGCCAAGCTACACCTAAAGCTAAAATCAACGCATGACAACTTATTTCGCCACCGTCTTTTAACTTTATTATTCGATACTGGTCTTGTACGCGAATTTCCTCTACTTCTTGAGGCGTAAGAATCTCTACACCAAACCTTCTGGCTTGAGTTACAGCCCTTCTCGCTAAATCACCACCGCTTAAACCTACGGGGAAACCCAAGTAATTTTCAATACGCGAACTGGTTCCCGCTTGTCCTCCCGGTGCTTCTTTCTCTATCATCAAAGTCCGCAATCCTTCGGAAGCACCATAAACCGCAGCGGCTAAACCGGCAGGGCCACCACCAACGATAATTAAGTCGTAAAATGGTTTTTCCGCTTGGGTTTGTAAACCGATTTTTTCTGCAAGTTGAACGTTACTAGGTTGAATTACGCGAACACCATCAGAAAACAGCACTAAAGGTAATTTTAAATGGTCGCAATCTGCATATTCTACTAATTTTTGAGCTTCTTCCGAAGATTCAATATCCAACCATTCATAAGGAACTTGATTTCGCGCCAAAAAATCCTTAACCTGGTGAGAATCAGGGGACCACCGATTACCGATAACGCGAATACCTTCAAATGGTGGACGGAAATGCGCCATCCAATCGTCTATTAAATCGTCAATTACAGGATATAATTTTTCTTGCGGTGGGTCCCAAGGTTTCATTAAATAGTAGTCAACTTTGGTTTTATTAATCGCATTAATAGCTGCATCGGTATCCGCGTAAGCAGTAAGTAAAGCGCGTTTGGCATCGGGATACATTTCCAATCCTTTCTCTAGAAACTCCACCCCAGACATTTGCGGCATTCTTTGATCCGCTAAAAACAAAGCTACCGTTTCATTGCGAAGCTTGAGCTTTTCTAAAGTATCTAAAGCAGTCTTACCAGAATCAGCACGCATAATCCGAAAGCGATCGCCGTATTGCTTGCGTAAATCTCTGGCTACCGCTTGCAGCACTTGTGGATCGTCATCAACAGTTAAAATTACAGGCTTCATAAATCAGTGAACAGTGAACAGTGAACAGTTATCAGTTAATTTTCTACTCCCTCTTCCCCTTCTTCCCCCTCTCTCCTTGTCCCCTTGTCCCCTTGTCTCCCCATCTTCCTACTAGACGAGCATCTGATAAAGTCCGATCAAATTTTCATCTGGATCGCGTAGGTAAGCTGTTTTAATGCCGAACATGGGATTGTTCATTGGTTCTGCTGTTAATTTAATTCCTTTTTGTTTAAGTTTTATACATTCATCTTCTAAATCGTGAATTGTAAAAATTAAAGCTACCGTGTCTTGACATTCCGCTGTGGGGGGCTTTTCGTGGTTATGAACCATCCGCGCCATTTCCGAACGTCGGAAGATACTGAGTTTCATTTGTGCAATATTGAATTCCGCGTATCCACCTCGTTCGTCTTCTTGCGTTACATCAAATTCCATGATGTCTTTGTAGAAATTTACGCAGGCTTTCCAATCGTTAACAAGCAATCTGGTAAAAGATTTATAAACTTTCATTTTTTTGAGATTCCCCCGTATATCAATTGTTAGTTTAGATGATGTTGAATATTCAAAAACTGCAATTAATATTTAAAGTTAAAATCCCCCGGAATTATTTATCCGAGGGAGTCACTTAAATCAATTTATCCGGCGTAATTGGTAGATCGCGAATCCGTTTACCTGTGGCATGATAAATCGCATTGGCTACCGCCGCACCAGCACCAACAATACCAATTTCACCCACACCTTTTACTCCCAAAGGATTGATATATGGGTCATTTTCTTCGATAAAAACGACTTCGATATCGGGAATATCGGCATTGACGGGAATATGATATTCGGCAAGGTTGTGATTAACAAAGTTTCCATAGCGCTCGTCAAGAATGCTTTTTTCATGCAACGCTTGAGATATACCCCAAACTATACCGCCAATCATTTGCGATCGCGCTGTCTTCTGATTCAATATCTTTCCGGCACCAAAAGCTCCTAAAAATCTGGAAACCTTTACCATCCCGTTGATTGGATCTACCTTAACTTCGGCAAACTGTGCGCCAAACGAATGCATGGAATATTTTTTTCTGGCTTCGTCGGGTTTGGATTCTACTTGTGCAGATACTTCTTTAAGTTTGTTTCTACCGATAATTTCTGCAAAGGTTTCTCCCTTCGATGCATCTTTGGTGAAAATTCCACCGTCTCTAACTTCTAAATTTGTTGCTTTTAAATTCTTCAGTGCCGATAACGACACCATTTTATCTTTGAGTGCCATGCTAGCTTCATACACCGCACTACCGTAAGAAGCAGCACCCCAAGATCCACCAGAGCCTGGAGAAGGTGGTAATTCTGAGTCGCCAATTTCAACCGCTACTTTATCTGGCGATACTTGTAATACTTCTGCTGCTACTTGCGCCAATATTGTATAAGTGCCAGTACCGATATCAGTTGCTGCAATTTGTACCAGTACGTTACCGTTGGGCAAAATACTAACGCGGGCTGTAGCGGCTTGTCTGTTAGTTGGATAAGTGGCTGTAGCGACACCATAACCAACTAGATAACGACCGTCGCGCATTGAGCCTGGTTGGGGATTGCGCTTTTCCCAGCCGAAACGCTTTGCACCTTCGCGCAGACTTTCTACAAGGGAACGACTCGACCAAGGTAAGTTTTTATAGGGATCTTGGGGCGGGTCATTAATTATACGCAACTCAATCGGATCGATATTGAGTTTATAAGCTAATTCATCCATCGCCGATTCTAAAGCGTACATTCCCGGTGTTTCGCCAGGGGCACGCATGATAGTTGGTACTACCATATTTAACGGTACGGCGCGATGGGTAACAAGCACGTTGGGAGCGTTGTATATCATGTTAGTAGCTCCACCAACGTGTTCGACAAATTCTTTATCGATATTGGTTTGCGTGACGATTTCGTGAGCCACAGCCGTGAGTTTACCGTCTTTTGTCGCACCCAAACGAATTTTCTGCAAAGAATAGGGACGACAGCCCACCGAATTAAACATTTGATGACGCGACAGCGCTAATTTAACCGGGCGTTTGACTTGCTGCGCCGCCATCGCAGCCAAAATAACGTGTTCCCGCACGGGGAATTTACAACCAAATCCACCACCGATAAATCGTGCTATTACCTGTACGTTTTCTTCGGGAATTCCAAAAGTATTAGCTACAGCTTTTTGTGCCCCCATCACGTGTTGCGATGCATCGTAAAGCGTCAGTTTGTTGCCTTGCCAAACAGCAGTAGTTGCTGAAGGCTCCATCGGATTATGATGTTCTATGGGCGTTGAATAATTTTCATCTAATTGAATTTCTGCCGCTTGCAACCCTTTATTAACGTCACCGCGCCCAGAATCGGGAGGTAAAGGAACCAGCAATCTTTCGGGTTTATAAGCAAGACTAAGATTTTTTTCTAAACTTAGCGTAGGAGTTTCGGGAAGATAAGTTACTTTAACTAAATTAGCCGCGTATTCTGCTTGTTCTAATGTTTCGGCAATTACAACACCTATATGCTGTCCATAAAAATTGATTTTATTATCTTGCAATACCGGAAGCGGTTTTACTAAAGGATTACCGCCAGATTCATTATTTGTTTGTCCGACTTTCGGCGCATTTTTATAAGTAATAACAGCAATAACACCTGGTAGCTTTTCCACCGCACTGCTATCAATATTGCGGATACTTCCCTTAGCAATTTTGCTTTCAATAACAACAGCATGAGCCATATTTTGTAAAGGATATTCAGCAGCATAAAGCGCTTTTCCCGTAACTTTTAGCCTGCCATCAATCCGATTTAACGGTTTACCGATTGAGTTAGTCATTAGTTAGTTGATAGTTGTTAGTTGATAGTTGATAGTTGATAGTTGTTAGGAATTAGCAACGCCGGAATTCCGTTTGTAGTAAGGACTTTAGTCCCAAATCCGAGGGTTAAAACCCTTACTACAAACTGATTTATAACTCTTCACTCATCACTCCTAACTCCTAACTCATTGTTCCAGTACCTTGCGCTGCCGCACTCAAAGCTTGAGCGATCGCTCTTTTTGTCATTTCCACTTTAAAGGCATTATGCTCGTAAGTTTTCGCCTCTTTTACTGCTGCTTCTGCTGCTGCTTGAAAAGTTTGCTCGTTGGCTTTGGCATTATCTAAAATTTTCTCTGCTTCGGTAGCTCGCCAAGGTTTATGCGCTACACCACCTAAAGCTAATCTTCCCATGCGAATATTATTGTTATTATCCATTTCTAAAGCAGCAGCTACAGAAATCAAAGCAAAAGCATAAGATTGGCGATCGCGCACTTTTAAATAATGGGAGTTTTCTGCAAATGGCGATTCTGGTAAAAGCACTGCTGTAATCAATTCATCTGGCTGTAATTCGGTTTCTATCTGTGGCGTATCGCCAGGTAATCGATGGAAATCAGCAGCATTTATAAACCGCTCTCCTTTTGAACCCTTGACTTTAACTACAGCATCCAAAGCAGCTAACGCCACGCACATATCAGAAGGATGAGTGGCTATACATTGAGGAGAAGCACCTAAAATAGCATGAATGCGGTTAAAACCTTCAATTGCCGCACAGCCAGAATTTGGCTGACGCTTGTTACAAGGCATCGCCGTATTATAAAAGTAATAACAGCGAGTTCTTTGCATCAAATTTCCGCCAGTAGTTGCCATATTTCGTAACTGTGGCGATGCACCAGCAAGCACCGCTTCCGACAACAATGGATAGCGCTTTCTCACCTCCGGATGATTTGCCATATCGCTGTTTTTTACCAAAGCCCCGATACTCAAACCATTATTTATTCCTTCAATTTTCTCTAATTCCAACCGATTAATATCTACAAGTTGATTCGGCTGCTCCACACCTTCCTTCATCAAATCCAGAAGATTAGTTCCACCCGCAATAAACTTTGTTTTCCCTGCGGCAACACTTTTAACAGCAGTATCTTGATTATCAGCACGAATATAAGTAAATGGATTCATAAAATAAGGTTAAAGGTTAAAGGTTAAAGGTTAAAGGTTTAGGGTTTAAGGTTATATAATTCCTAACTCCTAACTCCTAACTCCTAATTATTGACTGCTCGCTTCCTTCACCGCTGCGACAATACCGGGATAAGCTCCGCAACGGCAAAGATTACCGCTCATTCTTTCGCGAATTTCAGTTTCAGTTAATTCTACTTGCCCTTCTTTTCTTACATCGGTTGTTACCGCGCTGGCTCTACCTTGTTTAGCTTCTGCAATTGCGGCAACCGCAGAGCAAATTTGCCCAGGGGTACAGTATCCGCATTGAAAACCGTCGTGTTTAATAAAGGCTGCTTGTACTGGATGCAAATCGTCTGCTGGCGCTAAGCCTTCGATGGTGGTGATTTCTGCGCCTTCGTTCATAATTGCCAATGTCAAACAAGAATTAATTCTTCTGCCATTAACTAACACCGTGCAAGCTCCGCATTGTCCGTGTCCGCAACCTTTTTTAGTACCAGTCAAACCAATATATTCACGTAAAGCATCGAGTAAAGTAACTCGCGGTTCAACCTGTAAAGTTTGCTGTTTACCGTTGATTTTCAGCTTTACGCTAATAGTGTCGCTTTGCGAAGGCGGCGGTGTTGTTTGTGCTAAAGTTTTCTTGGAAAATTTACCAATTACAGTTGCTAATGCGCCGACGAAAGTTAACTGTCCGAATCTTCGCCTTCTTAATTTGACTTTCATTACTTAAGTAACTAATAGGATTCTTATAGAAAACCAGCAGTTATTTAACTACAGTTTCCCGATAAATATAAGTTATAGAATATCAGCCTTAAGATTGATTAGTCTTCTAACTAAAGGAATATGCAATTTTGTGGCGAAAAGTGAAGTTCGTAGGTTGGGTTAGACGCACGCAGAATAATAGTTGGCAACTCAAAATTCTTGTCTTGCGTCGTAACCCAACATCTTTATTATTAGTCGTTTAAGCAAATAAATATATTGTTAGTTGTAAGGGATAGAAGAATGTTGGGTTACGACACGTAGAATAAATGGAAAAGACAAGCTGAAATTTTCCTTCGTGTGAAGCAATTAAAACGGAGTGAATCGTAATTAAACCGAAATAATTGTTTTGTTAACTATCCCATGAGATTCGGCTCACCTGTAGCCATAGGAGTCGTTGACTCGACTACGCTGGTTGCTACTCTCAAAGAACAAGTAGAACTTAAAGTTCTAGCCGCAAGACGCTTCACACGCCTTGTATACTCAGATATAGGAGCCACCTATTTTACCAGCCTGAGTATACACCTTTCCCCTTTCGGGAATAGGCTTTTAAGGAAGGTCAGTTAAAGAAAAAGGTTTTAGGTTTAGTGGTTTTAATTGTGTAATCTTTATCGCGGTAGAATTGTGCATCCTGCTTATACCTCAAGACTGCCTTAAAACCTATATTCCTTGCCGCATTGATTCCAGAATGGGCAGTGTACCCTTTATGGGATTTTACCCAACTAGCACCGGGATTATATTCTAAATTCTTCTCTTCAACTACTTGAGGAATATAGTTTTTCCTTGTTAAATTGTTCCCCCAAGGATCGAGTCTAGAAGTATTGCGAGGATTCACGCGGGTAGTGAGAATTGAGTAATCGTTATAAGCACCTACTTTGACGTTTTGATAAATCTTATCTTTCAACCAATAAGACCTTTTTTGATTAGAACGCTTTGAATATTTACCCTTTTTAGGGCGTAGGTTTTTAAGATGCTCAAACGAAATAATTTGACACCCATAACCATGAGCATATTCGATTATTTCGCGAGCGACTTGATAACCCATATCTTTTTCACGGTTACGAATCTTTTCCCACTTTTTAAAACAAAAACCTTTATGAATAATCCCTGTTTGATTCATTTTGATAGCTAAGTAAAGTCAGCGAATAAGTCACCCTATCCGCTGCTCTTCAGAACCGGACATGTAACTTTCGCTACATCCGGCTCCTCAGTCATTAGGCGCTTGTCTTACGTACCGCTTGGCTTCCGTCGGTGGAAGTCTTTTTATGGTGGCAATGTCTGTGCAGTAGTTGTAGATTTTTGTATTCGTCCTTTCCACCTTTCGATTTTGGGCTAATATGGTCTACTTCTAGTACATCATGTTCCAAAAATTTCATACCGCAGAGCGGGCATATCCCCTTTTGCTTCTTGAGGAGTTTTGCAACTCTTGTTGGAAGTATTGGGTTTTTTCCTGTTCTGTTGCTCCAGTATACTAAGTTTCCGTCGTAAGGTGACGCATCAACCTTTACTTTTATATATCTGACAATCGGTTTGTCCGAATAATTAAAAAGTTCTTTGTCATCCTTGAAAACCCAGTTTCTGCTTCCAACTGATTTCCAGTATTTTTTCATCACCCATTTTTTCCCTTTGCTGTTGTGTCTTCTAGTTGCCCATGCTTTGAGTTTCAAGAATATGATGCAATCCATCTTGTTAAAGGTTTCTTTACTAGTCACTGTGGAATAGTAATTTGACCAGCCTTTAATTTTTGGATTGAGTCTACAGATGAGTTCATCTTGAGTTCTGGCTTTGCAGCTTCTGATGACATCGGTTATCTCTTCAAGGTGAGAGTTGATGCTCTTCTTGCTTGGAGTGATAAGGGTTTTGTAGCCTTGTTTTGAGTGGGTTTTCCCAACTTTATATTGCTTTACATTAAACCCCAAGAAATCGAAGCCGGGTTCGTTTCTTTGGTATTCTTCTAGAGTGTGGGCTATACGAGTCTTTTCCGGTTTGATTCTTAACCCTATTTCTTTTAGCCAATCTGATATAATACCTTGGCATTTGTGGATAACTTCCTTATCCTTGTGAAGAACTACGAAATCGTCGGCGTACCTTATCAGGGACAAGGAGTATCTTCTATCTCTTTTGGACATTAGATTGCCGTTCCCGTATCTCATATCAAGAGTTTCGGCGTATTGCTTAACTCGTTCTTCAATACCATGTAGGGCTATGTTCGCCAATAGAGGACTTATTGTTCCCCCTTGAGGTGTTCCCTCAACCGTCTCTGAAAAGCCTTGAGCATCAATCGTTCCTGCCTTTAACCATGCCCGGATTTGTCGGCGTAGTTGGGGGAAGGTGTTGATTTTATTCAGTAGAGCTTTGTGGTTGATTTTGTCGAAACATTGGGCGATGTCAGCGTCGAGAACGTATTTAGGTTTTTGGCTGATGGTATTGAAGATGGCTTCAATAGCATCGTGACAAGACCTACCCATCCTGAATCCGTAAGAATTTGGCTCAAATTTTGCCTCCCATTCGGGTTCTAGCGCCATTTTTGCCACTGTCTGTAAAGCTCGGTCATACATTGTTGGGATTCCAAGGGGTCGTTTTTCCTTTCTTCCAGGTTTGGGAATCCAAACTCTTCTTAAAGGTTTGGCTTTGTAATCCATATGCAGATTTTCTGCCAGTGTCATGCGCTGTTTAGGATTCAGTGATTTGATTCCATCCACGCCAGCCGTTTTCTTACCCTTGTTATCTTGCGAGATTCGTCTTATTGCTAAGACTTTCGCATACCAGGATTTCAGTAGAAGCTTTTGGAGCTTGCGATATGTCTTGACATCACCACGTCTTGCGGCTTGATATATTCTATTTTGGAGCTTGTACACCCGACGTTCTAGCTTTTGCCAGTTTATCGTTTGCCATACTACCGTAGTCTTGAAACTCGTTTTAGCCATATAACTCTCTACTTTAGACTTTATCTTCCTAACAACCGTGAATCCGTTAGCATATCTTGGGAGTTACCCCAAGCGTTCGCTTCTGATTCAATCTTTCCTAACGCAGCATACGGTTGGCACCTACTTCGGGAATCGACCGCCCGAAGGGCATACGATAGGTTACTTCGTTCCAAATGATAATTCTGTATGCCTTTAGAGTGACGCTTTTCACCGGGTTTATTGGAAGTGCTTGTTAGTCAGGAAAGAAACTGCTAACTCCTTTATCCTTTGCCGTTTTGGCTCTAGCGTGACAGTCAATTTCGCTAGTTGATTTTAACGGTGATTTAAACACGTCTTCATTTCTTACTCTTGGGCATCTTGCTCGGAGGTTCCCGGATTGACTACTAGAAATTTAACCCTCCTTTCATCCCCGCTTCAGGCGTTGATGACCAGTCTCGAACCTGGGGGAAGTGCTTTCACCGTCGCACCTACGGGGCAGGTTTCTCACCTACATTATCATTTAGTTGTCAAGGTAATTTACCTTGCGGCTAATCCTCTAAGACCTTTGCGGGCTATAGTTTATAGCCAACGAATCGCACTCTTTCCTAAATCTCGCTTCCTAAGATTTATTCCGTTGGGAGATTTTATGAATCGTCTGGCTATTTCTCTTACTTGGTTATCTTTGAGTTCTAAGACAGATAGTATTGCTGCATGACGATCTAGGTCTATATCTACGCCTAAAATACGTACAGTTTTTTTATCTACTTGATTGGCTATTCCTCCTGTAGCTGGTATATATTTTTCAACCGGAAAAGAGATATAAGCAGTTGCGTTTTGAATTACGACAGAAGGTGAACTCATTATCCACTCATTCCCTAAATTCCTACCTTTAAAGCTATGTTTGACCCATTTCCATTGAGAATTAACTCTAATTTTCAAGGTTATTTCGTTACCAAGCAAATCCTTAAACATCCCACTATAAAATTGTGGGGAAAAGTTAAATTTGCTAGGTTGTACAGGTGGTTTATGGTGCTTATGCCTTTTAGGTCTTGATAGCCATCGTTGATGGTTTGTATACCAAGAAGAATAAGCCCCAATCGCTTTCTTGATAGCAGCACGTCTAAAAGTGGATGGAACATCAGAGAAAGGCAAGGGATAATGACAGTTTTCCCAAATAGTTAAAGCCTCATAATGCATATTGGTTGTTTTAGGCTTGCCGGACTTCTCTCTAAGTCTTTGTTCTGAGTCGAGAAATCCTTCAGGTGAGGTGTTGATCACCATGAAGTAAAACTCAACTACTTCGTTGAAAAACTTCTTAGTTTCCGCAAAACTAAAACCTTCTCTACTTAGCTTGCATTTTGTTGACTTCGTTACTATATTGAATCCTTTCTTTCTAGGAAGCCCCATGAGGTTCGACCTTGCTTACGGAGGAATAACTATATTATGTTCGATTTACTCCGTTTTATCAACCTGCTTATTGTATTCTGACTCAAACTTTTTTTCATAGCGTCTCAAAAAATACAATTTTGAAGAAAAGCAGTGCATTATACTCATAAAATCATCCATCAACTCTTGGTGAGGAGTCTTGAAGGTATGGTTTAACACAACAATTTCGCATCGATTTAAGTTGCAAAACCACTCAATAAAATCAAAGCCAAACCGGGCTAACCTGTCTTTATGAGCAATTACGATTCTTTGCACTTCTCGTTGTGCAACTTGCTCCATAAGCTTTATAAACTTCTTGCGTTTGAAATTTAAGCCCGATCCGGTTTCCGAGATGCATCGATTACCAGGGTAGTTCTTACCTAAATATTCAATCTGAGTTTTTAAATCGTCTTTTTGAGAAGAAGTAGAGACGCGAGCGTAAAGTATTGTTACTTCCTTGCTATCAGATTGTGATATACACTCCAGAGAAGAAGCTAAGTATCTGCGATGCCCCCCAGGAGATTTAATACACTTAATCTTCCCCTCCGAAGCCCATATCGCCAATGTTTTAGGATGATAGCCATATTTCTCATATACTTGTTTTGGAGTTAGATACATACAGCGCTTCTATTACCAATAACTCCGTTTTATTACTATTTTTTGCTATTTGTCAACCCGTCTAACCCAACCTACATATTCTCAATTACCAATTACCAATTACCAATTCCCCAT
>CAYMZW010000160.1:0-13609 GCA_964395005.1 uncultured Rivularia sp. | reverse complement strand
TGACTGTATTTTTATCAAAGACTGTAGCGCTACCACTTCACCAGAATATTGCTGGCTAGCAACCATTTACAACATTAAGCAATTATTTGGTTTTGTTACAGACTCGCAAGCAATTGTTGAAGGAATCAAAGAAGGGGGATAGGGTGAGGGGGAGAGGGAGATGGGGAGACAAGGAGACAAGGAAAAATAATTTTAATTCCTAACTCCTAACTCTTAACTCCTAACTCCTAACATATTACCAATTACCAATCCCCCATGCCCAATCCCCCATTCCCAACAACTAACAACTAACAACTAACAACTAACTTTTAACAAATATGATTAACAGTTGCGTAATTCCGGTTATTAAATCTCCTTCTGATTATCAAGCGTTTCGGATTAGCCCTGATGATTCTAACCGTTTGGCGATTGTTTTCGATCCGGCGAGCGCCAATTCATCGTTGACTTGTTGTGTGGAAATTTTCGATGTGGGTGGCAAGACTCCGCCGAATCGCCATTCGTTTGCTTTGGAGATGTTTTTTGTTCTTAAAGGGGAAGGTAGAGCAATTTGCGATGGTAAAACTGTAAATATCAAAACTGGAGATAGTTTACTGGTTCCCGCTACTGGTACTCACCTAATTGAAAATACGGGTTCGGAGCGTTTATATACTTTAACTATTATGGTTCCTAACGAAGACTTTGCCGAACTAATTCGCAGCGGTACACCTGTTGAATTAGATGCGGAAGATATGGCTGTTTTAGGAAGACGATTTCAGTGAGGAGTGAGCAGTTACCAGTTACCAGTTACCAGTTACCAGTTACCAGTTACCAATTACCAGTTACCAGTGAGAAATATTAATAACTCCTAACTCCTAATTCCTAACTCTTAACTCCTAACTCCTAACTTTCAAAAATGGCATTTAGTAATTACAAAAGTATTAGCGCGGTTGTTAAAAAGTTTCAAATTAAGTATTTTCTAGAAAACTTTATGCTGGAGGTGGATTTTCCGGTTAAGGAGTCGTTTCGAGAGGAACTTGATTTGCTGTTTACAGATGGAGTTGTTGATAATTCTGAAGATGCTATTTGCGAAAATCTAATTTATCCGATTTTGAAAGAAGTTTGGAAATCCTATAGAAGTAAATTAACTCTTTGGAGCCATCAAGCATTAGTTTATGATGAGGATTTATCTGGTATTCCCGACTATACAGTTACTCAACGAAATCCCCTAGCGACTATTGTTTTTGATAAACCTTATTTTTTGACAGTTGAAGCTAAACAAGACAAGTTTGAAGAAGGATGGGGACAATGTTTAGCGGAAATGATAGCGGTACAGCGATTAAACGATAATTTCGAGAATGATATTTTTGGAATTGTTTGTAACGGTAAAATATGGCAATTCGGCAAACTTAAATTAGATGTTTTTACCAGGAATAAGAATTTGTATGTAATTCAGGATTTAGATAAGTTATTTGGAGCAGTTAATTATATTTTTCAACAATGCGAAAAATTGACAGCGAAGAATTAGGAGTTAGGAGTTAGGAGTGAGGAGTTAGGAGTTGGGAGTTAGGAGTTGGGAGTTAGGAGTTAGGAGTTAGGAGTTAACTAATAACAACTATCAACTAAGTAGGTCGGCGTTGAAAATCGTTATTGGGACAAGGGAGTAGGGAATAGGGAGCAGGCAGTAGGGACAAAGCTTTGATGGCAATTTACATTCTGTTACATAGTCGGTTTTATTTGTGCCGACTTACTTATCAACTAACAACTATCAATTAACAACTATCAACTAACAACTATCAACTAACAACTATCAACTAATAAATGCCTATCTAAGTGCGTAAGTCCTAATCAGATATGGCATAATAATCATCAGTTTCGTCATCAAAATTGATGCCAGTATGGATAATAGCACTATCCGCACCACGTTAACTCTACCAGTAGAATTACTAGAAGCAGCCGATCGCGCTGTTAGTGAAGGAAAAGCAAAAAGTCGCAATCAGTTTGTAGCCCGTGCTATTCGCAATGAACTAGCAGCTCAAAAACGGGCAGAAATTGACGCAGAATTTGCAGAAATGACTAATGATACCGAATATCAATTAGAAGCTGAGATAATTAACCAGGAATTTGCTCAATCCGATTGGGAAGCTTTGCGATTGGGTGAGTCTCAAAAATGTAGATAATTAATATTATTCACCACATTTTTAATCAAACTACTGCGTACACACAAGTCAAACATCCTCCAAGTTTGTTTAATATCATGTCCGCTCAATTAGTTACGATATGTCATTGCGAGTGAAACGAAGCAATCGCTGAATTTTGCGATTACTTCACTCCGCTATTGCTGCGTTCGTAATGACAACTGCTCAACCGGACATAATATAACAAAGTTTTGATTTCTCTTAGCCCTCCTTGAAAAGAGAAGAATAGGAGGTTAAAGTTCCCCTTTCTAAGGGGGATTTAGGGGGATCTAAAAAGTTTCAATTTATATATTAATAGCTTTTAATAGCTTTCTCGCACATCTTCTCAATTAATAAACAGTTGGGAAGTTTTACTTGTAAATGCTGATGCAGGCTGGTAATTGGGAAAGATTTTACCGATCTTTGCTTTATCTAAGTTCATGTGACTTTGTAAAACTGTGGAAATAACGTCTCTAAAATCGGTGGTAACTGCTAAATCTCTTCCTTCGTGCAGGCGATCGCCGGATAAGCCGGGAAAATCTCCGTAAATTTGACCACCTTGAATGTTACCTCCTAACAGCCACATGACGTTACCATGTCCGTGATCTGTGCCGCCGTTGCCGTTTTCTTTGACTGTACGTCCAAATTCGGATAATACGATAATATTCGTATCTTTGTACACTTCGCCTAATTCTTTCTGTAAAGTTGCTAAACCGTCTCCCAAACTTTGCAAGCGCTGTGATAATTGCCCTTTTGAATTGCCTTGATTAATATGAGTATCCCAACCACCTAAACCTACAAACGCTAATTCAATTCTAGAATCGCGCACCATTAATCTTGCTAAACGTTGGGCATCTCTAGAAAAGCCTTTGGGTAATGGTGCGCCATTGTTTGCCATTTGCATTTCCACATCCGATTCCATTAAAGCTTTGCGGGCTTCTCGTGCATCGCGATAGGTTTTGCTCAAGGCATCGTTACCGCTGTATAATTTATCGAATGCGGTTGTTAAGTTGGGGTTATCTATAGGTAAGCGTTTGGCAACCCTACGCCCTGCGGGAATAGTGGCAACAGGAGCATTTCCAGCTAAAATTCGGGGAATATCGTAACCTACATTTACAGCTTGGATGGGATTGTTTTCTACAGACATCAAAGTTAAAAGTCGATTCATCCAGCCATCTTTAGTACTTTTGATTCCAGGGGTACCACTCTCCATATATTCTTGAGCATCGAAATGGGAACGAGTAGATTCTGGAGAGCCGCAAGCATGAACAAAAGCCAGATTTTTCTGCTTCCATAAAGGCATTAAAGCAGCAAGACTGGGGTGCAGTCCAAATTTTCCATCTAAATCCAATACACCACCAGCTTTATCCGGTTGAGGAATAGCAATTCTTTTTCTAACTTGATAATATGCGTTGTCGGTATAGGGAACCACTACACTAAGCCCATCAACCGCACCTCGGAGGAAGATAACTATCAAACGTTTTGAGTTGGGAGTAGCTGAAATACTTCTACTAACAAGAGCGTTAGCTCCGACTGCAACTAAACTCGAAGCAGAGAAAATACCGGCTTGTTGGATGAATTTACGACGTTTCATGATCATGAGAGGGGGAGAGGGGGTAGAGGGGGTAGAGGGGAGACAAGGAGAGATTTTAATTTATAACTCATAACTCCTAACTGCTCACTGTTAACTGCTCACTGCTCACTGACTCATCGATACATAAATTCTGGGCTACCTAAGATGATGACGGCTCTTTGTTTGGGGGGGCTGCTGTCGATCACTTCTTGGGTTTTGGGGGAAAAGTTGTTTCCGAGGGTGTTTGTTAATTCTTTGGAATCTACTGGTTTATTTGGACGGCGGGGTTTATTTTTATTATTAGTATTATTTCTATTTCTTAATCCGCCTCTACCGATTGTATTAGCGAAGCTTAATCTCCAATTAATACCGTTGGGATTTAACCATGCTTCTTGGGTGTTTTTATATCCGTCTGGAGTTCGATTTCCGTATAATGGCATTCCCATTCTGTGCAGTACGCTGTTTATTCGCGCAAAGTCTTGAATGGGTGTGTCGGTGGCTCGAATGCTGGAAATTACGTATTGATATGGTGTTTTAAATTTGGCGTTGTAATATTTGGTATCCCAAAATTCGGAACTTTTAAATAAGGTTTCTAGTACGCTGCGAATGTCGCCTTCTGTTGCTAAATAACGTTTTGATAGTTTATCTATTAAAGTTTTTGGTGGTTCGTCTGCTACAAAATATTGAGCTAGTTTGTAACCGATATGACGGGCAGTTGCTGGATGTTTTGCCAAAATATCTAGGGCTTTTTCTCCTTCTTGGATGCCGCTTCCTTTAATTTCTTTACCTAAAAATACTTTATCGGTGAAGTCATGACGTTTTTCGTTAAAGTAAAAATCATAGCCATTTTTTAACTTGGGGCCGGGACGACGAAAGCCCCATCCGGTAAATATTTTAGCTAAGTTAATCACGTCTTTTTGCGTATAACCACTGTCAACGCCGAGTGTGTGTAATTCCATTAATTCGCGAGCGTAATTTTCGTTTAAGCCTTTGAATCTTCCTTTGGGACGATTGTTAGGTGCGGTATTTTGCCAGTTATCTAGATAAAACAGCATTGCTGGATGACGAGCAGTTGCACCTAATAAGTCGCGGAATTTACCAAAAACATGAGGTCTAATTGCTTGTTGTTCGTAAGCTCCTATCCACAAACGGGTTTGTCCTTTGTTTTGATATACGTTGAAGTGGTTGTACCAAAAATCCACCATTACTTCTTGAAGTTGACGGGGGCTTTCTGAGCTTCTGAGCAATCGCGCTTTTACGGCTTGTTGGCGAATTAATCTTTCTTTTTTTCGCCTTTGTTTTCTAATTTCCGGCGTAGGTTTTGGTAAGCGACTGATGCTGTATTGCGAATATAGTTGTGCAGGGGTTAAGCGTAAAGTTTCGAGTCGAGAAATTTTATTTTTTAAGTTTTGGGGTTCTGGTATAGATTCGGGTGTCAACTGCTGTTGGATATATTTATCGATGCCAATTTCTCGAACTTTTTCTATATCGCCGGGAGCCGCACCGAAACTGAGACGGTTAATTACATGAAGTATTTTTGAGTTCTCAAGTTGAGGTTTTGCTTGAGAGATGATTGTATTTTTTGGGGTAAATTGATTTGCCGATATTGCATCGCAGCTTGAGTTAGTTAAGCCTATGGCAATCAAAACAGCGAGTATCCAGCTTTTTGTATTAATCATAGGAATGGGAAGGAGTTAGGAGTTAGGAATTAGGAGTTAGGAGTTAGGAATTAGGATTTAGTTATTCTTGATTTTGTCCCCCATCACCCTACTCCTTTAAAAAATAAAGATGGACAAAATTGCCCACCTTAAATGCTGCTATTAAATCAAATTATTGGCTTGGTTTTACCGCTGTTGTCGCTGCTGTTGTTGCTTTGCACGCCATTGATTTACTTTTTTCTTTTGTTCGGGGGTTAAGAGAGCGAATATTTGTTCGTCCGATCGCTTCATAATGTTTCCCAACTGAACTTTCTGTTCCTCACTAAATTTGATTTCTTGCAAAACTTGTTGAGGCTTCTTTCCAGCTTGCAAATCTTTTTTAATTCTTTCACTTTGCTGGGGTGTCAATACCGCTTGCATCTGGGTACTTCGTTGAGCAAGAATTTGACCGATTTGGGTCTTTTGTTTCTCGGTGAGTTCTAAATCTTCGGGACTTGGAGGACGAACTTGAGAAGCTCCTTGTGGTGCATTCGGCTTCGCTTGAGCGTTTACTGCTAATGGAGTGATACTAAAAGCTACGGCGATCGCACCAGCTAAGAGAGATAGTTTTTTAAGCTTCATTAAATGCCTCGGGGATTTATGCTTTTTGATGTAACCATTATAGAAACTCATTGCCCTAAGCCCATGAGTATAATCCGCGTTAAATTGGATTTTCCTATCTTGGTTTTTTATGTACCTTAGCAGAATTTTAACAAAAAAAAGAAAAAGGGATTCGACATTCCCTTTCTCTTAAATGAACGCGGCTATATTTAGCTATATTTAGCTATTTGAAGAAATTTGAAGAAATATATCAAAAAAAGAGTCAAATTAATTAGCTAACACTCTGACGACGGTTGCTGCGACGATTTTGGCGCATTTGCTTCATTTCTTGCATTTGAGCCTTTTGCTCGTCGGTTAGAATTGCTTCAAATTGGGCTTTCTTAGATTCTCTAATTGCCTTGAGTTCTGCTTTTTGCTCGTCAGTTAAATCTAAAGTACGCCATACTCCGCGTTTTTTCTGTCCGCTGGCTTTAGCTGCTTCTAATTTCTCTAACTGCTGGGGAGTTAAGACTTCGCGCATTTGTGTACGAGCGCTCTGTTTAATTTCCTGCATCTGAGCTTTTTGCTCTTCAGTCAAATTTAACTTATCCTTCCATCCTCCCCGCTTCTGACGCTGAGCAACAATAGTTGGTGATGATGGATTGATATCAGCTTGAGCGGCAAAAGGAACTGCACTTATTGTTAAAGCGATCGCACCGGCTAAGAAAGATAATTTTTTAATCATGTTTGACTTCCTGAGTTTGTTTTGTTCGATGTCACCATCATAGAATTTCAACCTCGGTAGTCGCATGAGTAAAAAGTAACGAATAAAATGATGAAAATATCTAGATAAAGTCATATACCAAAGCGTGACTTTGGTCATGGGTTCGGGTTTGGATAGTTGTTTACTATTAATGGTTATCAAACATTGCACGATTACCAACAAACCCCCAACTCTGCTAAAAAAAAGGAACAGGGAACAGGGAACAGCGATCGGACCTCGCGACGACGCAAGACGCGATATATCGCGTCTCTACATCTATAACCATAATTTAATTAACCACTAACAACTAACAACCTATGAATCGTGCTATTGATGTAAAAAATCATCCTTTTAAATTTTTACTTTATTTAGAATGGATATTGCTTGGATTTGCTGCGATTGCTTCAATTGTTCCTATTCCTTTGCAGCGATTTCCGGCAAATTTTCCGGAATTGACGGTTATCAGTTTGACTGTTTTCGGATTAATGGGTTTAAGATTACCTACCTTAAACCGAAGAAATAAAATTATCTATACAGCTTGTGAAATATTCTTGATTATAATCACGAATATTTTTGGTGGTCGAACATCGCGACTTTTTCCGTTTCTTAATTTAATATTAGTAACTCGTAGCTGTTTAATTTTTCAGCTTCCCGGACGCTTAGTTATGGCTGGAATTTCTTTTTCATTATTTTTATTTACATTCAAAAAGCGATTTCATGGCTTACCATTTAGAGCATTACGGCAAGCACGCAGACCTTTTTTTCACGGAAAATTTTTGTTTTTCCAATTCAGCTTTGTGCTGCTATTTGTATTAGCTTTAGTTTTTGTTTTACTATTGATGAACGCCGTACTGTCCGAACGAGAAAGCCGTGAAAAGCTAACTATTGCAAACGAAAAACTGCGTAAATATGCTTTAAAAATTGAAAATCAAGCTACTCTTGAAGAAAGAAACCGCATTGCCAGGGAAATTCACGATTCTTTGGGACATTCTCTCACAGCTTTAAACTTACAATTAGAAACAGGCACTAAACTTTTAAAAACTAATCCAGAAAAAGCCATTGATTTTTTACTCAGAGCTAAAGAATTAGGTTCTCAAGCATTAAAAGATGTTAGAGAATCGGTTTCTACTATGCGTTCTAATCCTTTACAAGAGCAGTCTTTAGAAACATCTATTGAAATGCTGATACAAAACTTTCATCATTCAACAAATATTCAACCAAACTATCAAATAAACTTATTTTATTCTATCCGAGGCGATATTAGTACCGCTATTTATCGAATACTTCAAGAATCATTGACAAATATTTCTAAATATGCGGAAGCTACCGAAGTTAACTTACAAATAACTACGATCGCAACAAGTTTACATATAATCATTGAAGATAACGGAAAAGGTTTTAACGTAAACCAAAATACTACAGGTTTTGGACTGCAAAGTATGCGCGATCGCACTTTAGCATTGGAAGGTAATTTTCATATTGAAAGTTTTCTCGGTCAAGGTACTAAAATTATGGTTGATATTCCTTTATGAATGGGGAATGGGGCATAGGGCATAGGGCATGGGGAGACAAGGAAAATTTGAACCTTTAACCTTTAGCCTTTAACCTTTAACCTTTAACCTTTAACCTTTAACCTTTAACCTTTAATCTTTATTTTATGATTAACGTAATACTTGTAGACGATCAACATTTAATTCGTCAAGGTTTAAAAACTTTATTAGAATTAGAACCCGATTTAGAAATTGTTGGAGAAGCAGAAAACGGACAGCAAGCGGTTGAATTGGTCGAAAAATTGCAGCCGGATGTAGTATTAATGGACATTAGAATGCCGGTTATGGATGGTGTTGCTGCAACGCGAGAGATCAAAAGTAGATTTGCTCAAACCAAAATCTTGGTACTAACAACCTTTGATGATGACGAATATATTAAAGCAGCATTGCAGCATGGAGCAATGGGTTATTTACTCAAAGATACACCTTCAGAAGAATTAGCTGTTGCTATTCGTGCCGTACATAGAGGATACACTCAATTGGGACCGGGAATTGTCAAAAAACTTTTAACCCAATTTCAGCCAACTACAGCAACTGAAACATCTTCTCCACCAGCAAGTTTAACCGAACTTACAAAAAGAGAAAAAGAAGTTTTACGTCTTATTGCAACAGGGGCAAATAACCGAGAAATTGCTGGAAAACTCTATATTTCCGAAGGTACGGTAAAAAATCACGTTACTAATATATTGAACCGTTTAGAATTACGAGACAGAACCCAAGCGGCGATTTTTGCGAATTCATTTTTGTCTTTTTTAGAAGATTAAGATTTATGGTAAATAAAAGTTTGTAGTAAGCGATTTATCGCTCTTACTTAGGGACTAAAGTCCTTACTACGAACTGAAGAAAGTTTATCGGTGTTATTAAAGGACTAAAGTCCTTACTACGAACTTTTAAAAAGGTAAGGGTATCTTTTATTAAAATTATAATATAACCGTATAACTGATTCAAATAAGTTGAATCAGATTTGTATGTAAAGCTATAAATGTGATAGGGATACTATTTAATAATTAAGTAAGTATTATACGGTGTGTTATGTCTGAGGATATCCGGACAAAAACTAAGTATTATTCCTATATTTGATAGTAATTAAAATTAAGTTATATATGGTAATTAGTAGAGAAAATACGGATTTCTATTTCAAAGATTTAGAAACACCATTAGGCAAAACGATCAATCTGACAATCGTCATTTTGGTGATGCTCTCTTCAGGAATTTTTGTAGCACAGACATATGAGATTTCTGAATCAGTAAGCTTTGTTCTTAATGTTATCGATATATTAATTCTCTATATTTTTGCGGCAGAATATTTATTACGCTTGTGGAGTGCGGAAAATAGAATTCAATATATATTCAGTTTCTATTCAATTATTGATTTAATTGCTATACTACCCTTCTTTATGGGAGCTATTGATATTAGCTATATTCGCTTATTACGATGGTTCCGAATCTTACGATTAATTAGATATGTTGATAGAAGATTCTTATTTGGTCATGTTACTACCGAAGATGGCACTATTTTCACAAGAATATTATTTACCTTATTTACAATTGTCTTTATTTACTCAGGCTTAATTTATCAAGTAGAACATCCTGTTAATCCGCAAGTATTTACTACTTTTGTAGATGCGATGTATTTTGCAATCGTCACAATGACAACCGTTGGATTTGGTGACGTTACTCCAGTTTCGCAAATTGGTCGTCTTTTAACCGTTTTGATGATTTTAACAGGTATCGCATTGATTCCCTGGCAAATAGGTGACTTGATTAAACGAATCATTAAAACTGCAAATGAAGTGGAAACAATTTGTTCTGGATGCGGTTTAGATTTACATGATGAGGATGCTAAATTCTGCAAAATCTGCGGAACAAAATTATTTTAATAGGTAGTATAGTGATTCCATTAAGCAATTAATTAAAAATGCAAACAAAATCAATAATAATTCCTACCCAAGTTAATTAATATTCGTCTATGTTAAATTTGTTCGCAAATACATTTTTGTAAAATGGGTATTTTTGCCCGTCCGATTTTTATTAATATCAAACCTCATACGTGAAAAGCCGCGTCTTTTTTATTCCAATTATGCTATTAACGCTACCAGCATACTGAGATTATTCGCGGTAATATTTCAACGTAAGTGAAAAAGTATTAATATAATATGCTTAAATTAATTTTTGTAAATCCGACTACCGGCAGCGATAGTAATTATGGTAGTCAACAAGCACCATTAAAAACAATTACTCAAGCCCTGAAACAATCTGCATCTGGAACAAAAATTCAGCTTACAGAAGGTGATTATAATGCTACTAGCGGCGAAATTTTTCCTTTAATAGTTCCATTTGGAGTAACAATTATAGGTAATGAAGTAAACATTGGAAGCGGTATTTTAATTAACGGTAGCGGCAGACATCTCAGCCGTATTTTTGGCGCTCAAAATGTAACTTTTGTATTGAATAGTGGCGTTCGACTTCGAGGAGTAACTGTAACAAATTTAGCCAGTCGCGGTACTGCTGTATGGATTGAATCATCTTCACCTACGGTTGTAAATTGCACTTTCACTAATTCCGTGCGTGAAGGAATTTTAGTTACTGGAAATGCGAATCCAGTTATCAAAGATAATATCTTTAATCAAAATTCTGCAAATGGTATTTCAATTACCAAAAATTCCAGCGGTGAAATTATAGGCAACAGTTGTTTTCAAACTGGTTTTGGTATATCTATTTCTGATAATGCCAATCCCAAACTTATAGATAATAAAATTTATGAAAACCGTTCTGGAATAGTTGTTTCTGGTGATGCTCGTCCAGTTTTACGAGGAAATATATGCGAAAATAATATTCAAGACGGTTTAACTGTTGTCGCAAATGCTTTACCGGATATTGGAAATAGTAGAAGTTCGGGAAACAACATTTTTGGCAATAACGGGCAGTTTGATATTCAAAACGCCAGCATTAACAAATTAATTTCCATAGATAATCAAGTAGAGCTTGTTAATGTAAACGGAAACATACAGTTTTTTGCAGATCCCGAACCCGAGCCGGAACCAGAATTAGAACCAGAAACACAACTCGAACTCGAAACAATTTCGCAACCAAAACCGCAACTAGAAATAAGTAATTTAACAGATATAAACGGACATTGGGCAGCCGAATTTATACAAGAATTAATTCAGTTAGGGATAGTAAAAGGATTTCCCAATCTAACCTTTAGACCAGATGCAACAATAACGCGATCGCAATATGCTGCATTAGTAGTAAAAGCCTTTAATCCTCTATCTTTACAGGAAGCAATAGAATTCAAGGATGTAAAAAAAAGCTTCTGGGCGCATCAAGCAATTAAACAAGCATACCAGGGGAAATTAATCTCCGTGTATCCAGGTAACAAATTTCTTCCTCATCAAAACATTCCCCGCATACAAGTTATTGTTTCCCTAACCAACGGATTAGCATTAACAAGTCAAACAGAAATTGATTGGAACATATATCGCGATCGCAATCAAATTCCTAATGAAGCTAAAACCCAAGTATCAGCAGCCACTCAAAATCAACTTATCGTCAACTATCCCAACACAGAAAAACTCAACCCAAATAGAGCCGCAACCCGCGCAGAAGTAGCAGCAATGGTTTACCAAGTATTAGTTTTGATCGGAAAAGCCAGAGAAATTGATTCGCCGTATGTTGTTAGTAGTTAAGAGTTAGGAGTTAGGAGTTAGGAGTTATCAATCACTAATTGTCAATGCCCAATGCCTAATCCCCCATTCCCATCTTCTAATTAACTTGTAAAGTAGAAACAACTTGCTCAAATACCTGCTGATAACTCTTATCTCCTTGAGCAAAACTAATTAGAATTACTTTTTTACCATCCTTACTAGGTAATACTAAATTTTGGAAATAATATAAACCATCAGTTTGAAATGACATTGCTTCTTGTCCAGCAACAATATGCGTATCGTAGCTTTCTGGTATGATATCTCCTAGTTCATCATTATTAGTTACCCATTGAACCAAAGATAAACCTTGAGGATTATTCTCTACGGAAATACTCATATTTCCTGGTGTAAATGTATTTTGAAATTTTCCAGATTCAATTGCTCGGTAGTCTTTAAGACTCCATAATTCTAAAACCTTTGATGAATTAGAAGTGTCTTGAGGCTCTTTAATTACAAACCCTTTGGGATACTTGAAATTAACACCTAACCTGCGACTGCGGTACACATTTGTATTGCTAGCAGCTGCGATTCTTCTGCCAGGGTTTCTAGCAGCTTTTCTTAAAGCTTGAACGACTGGTTTAGGTGAAGCTGGTTGAGTGCGAGTTTCTATTTGAGGTTGTGGTTGGGGAATATTCTGTGGAGCAGTAGCTTGAGGTGAAAGTTTTTCGGTTAAAGCCTTGGGAATATTACCATTACCTTCGGGAGAAGTTTGACTTCTAGGAGCTTGGGTTTCTTGAGGTGCCGTAGCAACCTTGGGAGCAACAGATGGAATTGCTTGCGGTACTGTAGAAGGAATAGGTGTTGGTAATACCGTGATTTCTCCTGGTGTTCTTTGTGGTGTAGCAGCTATATTTTTATCGTTGTTGCGATTCGCAGATTGTACTGTCAAATTTTGGGAATCATTATTCGATGAACTTTTTTCAGCCTGCCCACAAGCAATCAAACTCAAGCTCAAGCAGAACATAGCTCCACCGAGTAGTCGTTTAACTTGATTGCGGCGAGTTAACCTCACACCCCAAGTAGACATAATTTTCACTCCTTCAATGCCGTGTAATATTATTGTGCTTTACAGCACCCACACAATGCATCAGGATAACCGAATAAATTGAGAATTATCAACTATTAAATAATAATTATAAAAAGTGAAATAGCAAACAATTTAACTGAACTTATATCTTATCCTTATAGATAAGTAGCCATGCCTTGATTAATTTAACATTTCGTTCGGATAGGGAATGGGGAAAAGGGAACGGGGGAACAGCTATGTAACTGTAGAGTAAATATACAATTAAATTTGCTTACCTACTTACAACCCATTAAAAGCAACGCAATCTTAAAACTAAATTATCCTACATAACCTTTATCCCTAAATTAAGCTTTGATTGTTAATACTGAGTAATTTAAATACACATAAAGTTTTATTATTGCAAGAGAAAAATCAACCAGTTTATATTTTTTACTCCTACAACTGTAAAAATAATTGTGGTTGTAAGAGCATTATTAATTTTCCTATCTTTGGCATTTTTAGGAATTTTCAACAAACTTCTAACTTACTATCCCTACTACCTATCCCCTATGCCCCATCCCCAATTCCCTAATTCCCTATTCTCCATACAACAAAGCCTG
>CAYMZW010000159.1:10163-13630 GCA_964395005.1 uncultured Rivularia sp. | reverse complement strand
AAAATATTCCTCTTCCCATCACCAATTACCTCCTCAACTGCATAATCCTCTTCCCCTCACCTCTATATAACAACAGAACATGAAAATTGTTATATAGAAGTTATTATGAGCGTTTTACATTTACCTCGATTACATTTCCAAGGCAAAGCCAGAATTCACGCTCCTACGGGATATAAAAATGGTTTAGTTGACATCGGTAACAACACCTGCTACATGAATGGTGTTCCCTATCAAGAAAATCATTCGGCTTCTGAATATCACGAATATCTTTATAATAAAGGCCCAAAATTTAATGCCGAAGGGAAGTTAGATGAAAACGGCCCTTTTAGTATGGCTCAGGGATGGAATTTTGGCGGCAATGGTCATTTTTCAATTGATGCTCAAATTATTAGTACTCAGCGAGAATTTGGCAAAGTTGATAAAAATGACCCGGTTATTGGCAGAAGTGTAGATTTTTGGGGACATTATAACGAGTACGTCAAAACAACTTTTAATAGAGCCAGGATATTTGAAAATGACCCTGCTTCTAATTGGACTAATACGATTATGTTGGGACAATTAGCTTTTGGTAGGTTGGGTGATTCCAATCAAGTTCCTTATATGGTAACTGCTCCGATACAGGGTTATCAGTTAGCTCGCTGGCAAGATTTTGATTATATTCGCGATTTGCCAGAGCATATTTTAAATCACGAATTTGGTAAAGCTGCTGTTTATCAATTTGCTATTTCCAAGGGTGAGGAAGATTTTCTTTGGAATGATGAAGCAAATATTTCGCCGACGGTTTCTTTATTAAGGGAAGCGATGCAGCGAGAAGATGTTTTGGGTTTGGTGGTGCAGTTTAGCATCAGCAATATGTCAGCACCAATTCAACCGGATTGTCCTAGTTTTTGGGAATTACATGGAAGTATCGGTTTATGGTGTAAGGATGAATTGAAAACTTATCCGGGTGGAAGGTTATTAACTCCTCAACCGGAATCAAAAGCAATGGGTAATCTGACTTTAAGCTTAAATCCTCAAGGCATTAGCGTAAATATGATTACAGCTATTCCTAATGTAGGGCGATCGCTCTACATTTCTGATAATGGAATTCACTCTCCTGATTCAAAGTTGGATTTGGGTGATTTAGAAATACGCACCGTTGATAGCAATCGTTTGGTTGGAATAATTCCATCTTGTTTATATAAGAAGGAAGCTCATGATTTAACCAGTGGTTTGGTTGATATTCCGTATGTTGAAAATCAAGATTGGCAAGATTTACGAGAAGACGTTGAAAATCAAGGTTTGTGCATTATCGGAACGGTTGCTGGTGAAAGAAGAGTTTTAGTAAAAGAGAAGGAAATTAATCTTCAAGTTGACGATGCTTGTTTATTTGTTGAATTTCCCAATTTTAGTAAAGGGGAAGATAATGCTGTTGAAATTGAAGTCCGCTCTTTTGTTAGAGGTGTTCCTTTGGAGGTATCAGTTTACGTAAATCAATTTTATAATCCTAGAGCTTTTCCTCAATTACGCTACCAATTTGAACGCGAACGCAATAATGATGAAAATATAAATACAAAATTTCACTATCCCCGAAATTCCGAATTACAAATCGTTGGTTTAAAACCAGGAAGAATTTTAGATAAGGATAAAGGAGATTTTAATTCAAGCTGTAATTTAACTACCAATAAACAAGGAAGAGGCTGGTTTACTTTAAGAGGTGCAAAATCAGGAACTTGTAAAATCTTGATTTCTAGCTCTTTAAACGAAATTTCTCGTGGTTACGATAACTTAGATGAAGCGGAAATTACTTACGATAACGACAATAAACTAGGTTTTTGGAATACTTCCGGCTTTTTAGCTGTCAGAGTCATGGGTGATGATTGGCACTTGGATGATATTCCCCAAGAAGATGTAGATTTTAATTTAATTTACGAACACGTTTTATCTTTCTACGAAGCCAGCTTTTCGTTTATGAAAGCCGAAGTTTTCAGCTTGGCAGATAAATGCAAAGTGGCTACCTACGCTCGTTTAATGTGGCAGATGTCAGATCCCAAAAATAAACATAAAACTTACTATATGCCCCCCACAAGAGATATGTCCGAATCTCAATCAAAGCTTTTACTCAAATTTCTGCAAAATCAACAGCAAATTGGTTATATTCCGCCATCGGAACAGAAACAACCACAGCAATATCAAGATAAATATCAAATCAAAACCAAAGAAGAATTAATCAAAGCATTAAAACAAGCAGCAGAATTAGAAGTTGCTGTAATGCTGCAATATATTTATGCCGGATATTCGGTTCCCAATTACGTCACCGGGGAAGAATACGTTCGTCGGGGATTGTGGACAGAAGAACAATTACATTTAGCTTGTGGCGATGGTAAAGAAGTTGATAATTACGGAATGCGGGGAGTATTAATGGAAATTGCCCGCGAGGAAATGATTCATTTTCTCCTCGTCAACAATATATTGATGGCAATTGGCGAACCATTTTATCCAGCAGTTCCTGATTTTAAACAACTTAACGCCAAATTCCCTATAGATATCGACTTTGCTTTAGAACCATTAAATGCTTTATCACTACAGTATTTTATGCGGTTGGAAATGCCAGATTTTCTTAATGAAACCCTTGTAGAAGAAACTATTCCGACATCGGAACAGTTACATACATATGGTTCGTTGAGTGAATTATATGGTCAAATCCGTGATGGATTAGAAAATATTCCTGACTTATTCAAAGTTGATAAAAACAAAGTTGGTGGAGAACACCGTTTATTCATGCGGGATAATCTCAATCAAAAACACCCAGATTATCAAATGCAGGTTTATGACGTTAAAAGCGCATTGTTTGCAGTTGATGTAATTGTAGAGCATGGAGAAGGAAGCCAAATCGAAACTGAAACCTTTGCGCGATCGCATTATCAAAGATTTCGTCAATTAGCTTCGGCTCTTTCCCAAGAACAAATTTGCGCTAATAATAAAAATCAATCCCGCAACGGAATAGTTAAAACCTGGAATCCTTCCTACCCATCTTTAAGAAATCCCAGCTTAAATCATCAAGATTGTAATTCCAACGTTGTCACAGTTCCCCAAACCAGAACGGTGATGGAAATATTCAACGAAAGCTACTTTTTGATGATGCAGTTGATGGTTCAACATTTCAATGCAAATCCCCAAGGAAGCTTAAGACGTTCCAAATTAATGAACGCCAGCATAGACGTTATGACAGGAATGATGCGTCCCTTGGGAGAATTGTTAATGACACTACCTTCGGGGAAACGCGGTAAAACAGCAGGGCCATCCTTTGAAATACCAACTCCGGAATATATTCCTTCTGCTAAAATTGCAGCCTCAACAATTTCAAATCAATTCGAGGATTTAGCAAAACGTTCTCATAGCTGTAAGGTGATTCCCGAAGCTGTTTCGGAAATGTTTGATTTTTACAAAAACTTCTTTGAACACGGATTAAATGGATGACGCGGATG
>CAYMZW010000159.1:0-10063 GCA_964395005.1 uncultured Rivularia sp. | reverse complement strand
TGTTTGATTTTTACAAAAACTTCTTTGAACACGGATTAAATGGATGACGCGGATGTCACTGATTTTGAACACGGATTAAATGGATGACGCGGATGACACTGATTTTTTAATAGTTTAAATTCTTCTCTCTTCCCCTCTTCCTCTGCGGTTTATAAAAATCCGAGAGTAGTTAGAAATTAATAATTCTCTACCAATTTATTTTTTAACGCAGAGGCACGCAAAGGAAAGCGCAAAGGTACGCAGAGTTTTTTTGAGTCACTTTATATGAGATATGAGGAATGAAGAGAAGAATCTAATTATCTCCTTGTCTCCTTGTCTCCTTGTCCCCTTGTCTCCCCCTCTCCCCCCTCTAATAAAACCATGAAAAACATCAAAACAGAAGTATTAATCATCGGTGGTGGTCCCGTCGGAATGGCAATGGCAGTGGAATTACGCTACCAAGGTATTGATTGCATTGTTATCGAAAAAAGTACGGGAGTTGTCCGCGATCCAAAAGTAAGTACTGTAGGATATCGTTCGATGGAATTCTGCCGTCGTTGGGGTATTTCCGATTCGATTAGAAATGCTGGTTGGGATAAAAACCACACTTTAGATGTTGCTTGGGTAACTTCTGTCGGAGAACATGAAATCTTCCGCGTTAATTTACCTTCCTACGCCGAACGCACTCAACCTGAATATGCTCCGGAAACGGAACAGGTATGTCCCCAACATTGGTTTGCTCCGGAATTTCTTAATTTTTTAGGAATATATCCCCAAGGAATTGTAAAACTCAATTCCGAATTAGAAAATTTCTACCATTCCGATAGCGGAATAGTTGCCAGCATCAAAAATTTAGAAACTGGAAACACCGAAACTATTGAAGCTAAATATATGGTGGCTGCCGATGGCGCTCGCGCTCAAATTCGTAAACAATGCGGTGTTGAGGCAATTCAATATCATCAAACGCAAAAATTTCAAAGCGTTGTTTTCCAAGCTCCTCAATTAGCATCACAACTCGGCGATCGCAATGCTATGGTTTTCTTTTTAGTAAATCCTACAATCCAAGAGCCTTTACGAGCGGTTGATGGCAAAGGACAATATCGTTTAATTCTCAAACCTCGAGAAGATGGCACTTTAATCGATGCTTATACAGCAATTAAAGCTGCTATCTCTATAGATACCCCTGTAGAAATAATTTCAAATCTTCCCTGGCGTTTATCTCATAAAGTCGCTAAACATTTTCGTAAAGGAAACATTTTCTTTATCGGAGATTGCGCTCATACTCTTTCCCCATCCGGCGGCTTTGGTATGAATACAGGGATCGGCGATGCTGTTGATTTAGGTTGGAAACTGGCGGCTACTATTAAAGGTTGGGGAGGTGATTTTCTGCTAAATACCTACGAAATCGAACGTCGTCCGATTGCGGTACAGAACCTCGAAGCAGCAAATGCTAATTTACAACGAACTCAAAAACGCGGTATTCCTCCCGAAATTGCTAGTAATTCGGAAAAAGGTGAAGCAATTCGCAAACAAATGGCTGAAGGTATGGAAAAAAGTGGAGTTAAAAAAGAATTTGATGCTCCTGGTGTCCATCTTGGCTTACGTTATTCCTCACCAATTATAATTCCCGACGAAATACCACCATCAGCTAATTCTCCTTATTGGACGCAAAGCAGTTATCCCGGTTGCCGCGCTCCTCACGCTTGGTTAAAACCCGGATTATCAACTTTAGATTTATTCGGTCATGGATTTACATTATTGTGCTTTAGCTCAAACTCAGAATCAAATTCTGGAATTGAACAATTACAGAAAATCTGTGATAAAAAACAAATTCCCTTGACAACTCATCATATTGATAACCAGGCGATCGCCAAACTCTACGAGCGTGCTTTTGTCTTAGTCAGACCAGATGGACACGTCGCTTGGAGAGGCAATGAAATACCTCATGATGTGGAAATTATGATTGATAAAGTTCGAGGAAGCTCTACAGTTAACAGTTAACAGTGAACAGTTCCAAATGCTGCTTGATTTCAATCAATATTTTTTAATTAAGCAGCGACTGGAATTTCATTGGCTTTCTTACCAAAACCTTTTCCTGAAGTTTTTTTGGATTCGGTTTTTCGTTTAACTGGCTTTGGATGTTTTGCCTTTATTTCTTTAAAAGTGCAACCATTCTCGAAAAGGGGTTCATGAACAGTTTCAATCCATGCGGTTGCACCACAATCTTGTTGAGGATTTTCCCAATCGTAGATTAAGTGGCAAGGACCAGGAATATATATCCTATCTGTATAAGTATTTTCGTTCCTACATTTTACGCTGATAGGTGGAGCGTAATTACCATCATCCATTAAAGTTCCTATCAATTGACGATTGATATTAATCACATTCTTTGGGGGAGTTTTAACCCTCTTCCAAGTTGGTTTTGGACCGCGAGAGGCTTTTTTAATTTGGGGATAACCATTTACCGTCGGAATTAACCAACTTCCACCAACTTTATGGGCTCCGGGGATTCTACCTTTATAAATTAATTCTCTTACCCAACGGTCTGTAACTCCTAATAATTCTGCTGCTTTAATGGTTCCAATCATTTTTCTTCACTAACTCAACCTATAAGTAAATATTACTATTCCGCCATCGGAATATATCAACTTTTTACTTTTTATTTACACAAATTAATTTAAATTTGACTTTAATAAGCGATATACAGCTTTGATAGTCTAAAAATATACAATTAAATGTAAAAAATTTACTTTAAGTCACTTTTATCTAATTTAATCAAGGAACAAATCAAAAATGAAACTTTACTATGCACCAGCTTCTTCCTATTCCCAACGGGTATTAATCGCTCTCTACGAAAAAGAATTGGATTTCACGCCTATTGAAGTAAATTTGTTTGACACAGAATCGAGAGAAAAATATTTACAGATAAACCGCTTTGGTAAAATCCCGACTTTGATAACTTCGGATGGGGAAATACTTTTAGAAGCAAGCATCATAATTGAATATTTGGATAGCTATGACAACCAAATCCCTTTAATTCCCTTGGGTATTAGCGCAAATTTAGAAATGCGAATGCTCGAACGAATTATCGATGTTTACGTTAACGGTGGAAGAGAAGCATTATTTAAGGATAGTCAGCGATCGCCTTGTGAAAGAGGTAGCTCCGAAGTTGTTAAAGCAAAGCGATTGTTAGAATCAGCAAGTAAATTACTTGATGAGAAATTAGCCAATCGTACCTGGTTGGTAGGGGATGAATTTACATTAGCTGACTGTAGTGCTGCTCCTACTCTTTCTTATCTAAGAATTGTTTACGATTATCAGCATTTACACAATTTGACAGCTTATTTTAAAAGGTTATCGAAAAAACCTTCTGTAGAAAAAGTTTTTGCTTCTGGAAGAGAGCAGATGAAACAAATGTTATCTACATTAAAATATCCCGTTGATTGGTAATAGGGCATGGGGCATTGGGCATTGGGGATTGGTAATTGGTAATTAGTAATTGGATTTCTCCCCCCTCTTCCCCCTCTCCCCCCTCTTTCTTACTTCTAGGATTTTTGCAGACTACGTAAAAAATCAAGATTCAAAACCTGCTGCTCTCCCATCCAGGAAGCGTAATCTGTATGATCGATTAAATCATCTCCGGTAAGTGGATGAATTAATATGGTTAAACCTTTTCGATTTAAAGCAAAGCGTTGTCATTAAATCGGCATATTCATTTTTATCAAAAGCGAGCTGACAACTCCAAGAAGGATGAGGCCCTACTTTTTTACGATGCACTCTACCAACTTGTACTGAAAATAATTTTCCTGCTTCCTCACATAAAACCGTTGCTTGTTGTAGGGTGGATTCATCAAAGTAAACGTGAGCGTGGTATCCGTTGATTAAACTGATGTCTTGGAATTCCATGAATATCTCAAAATTATTATTGGTTAATTACAGCTTTAATTTATCCGATATTGATTAATAAGCTTTGGGATTACAGCTAGATATTGCCTCTTGCAATAACTCAATATCCAAATCCCACCACTGTTGTAAATCATTCAAAGCGCTCTTAAGTCTTGCATCTCCCATCTCCGAAGCTGCTTCAACGGGTAATAAACCCACACACCCGCTTTTAAGCTCTGCAATTAAGGGATTAATTACCCGCTCATCTTTTCTAATCGCCAAACCCACTAATGCCTCTCCACGAATTTCAGCAATAATATCCGAGTTTCCGGTTTCTGAAATTACCCGAGCAAATAAAGCATCTCGAATAGCTGGTGTATTGGTTTCTATCTGGGAACCTAAATTAAAGGTAGCCCAATTTCTGATATCTTCATCTTCATCGCTGGATAAATCAATTAAAGTTTGAATTGCGAATTCATCCTCTTGTCCACTTAAACCACAAACAACACCCATCCGCACATCTGCATCTGGATGATTTTTCAATTTTATCAAAGGTAAAATACCTCTCGAATCTTTTAAATGTCCGAATGCAAATCCAATAGAAGCCAAAATATGACTATTTTCTTCAGTTGATAATAATTTTAAAAGAATATCTCCAGATTGTTGCAAAAAAGTTCTTTGAGGTATTCCCAATTGTGATAATATATTAATTCCTAAAATTCTTTCTGACACACTTTGACTTTCGCATAATTTTGAAGCTGCTATAAATTCTTCTTCACCACCACGGAAATGTAAAATATAAACATAATTCCAGTAATTATGTTCGTCTTCTTCATTAGAAGCAAGCTGGATAATTTCTTCCGTGCTTCTTGAGTCGTATTTTAAATTTTTGCTCATAATTTTTATTCAATTTTATCGTTTACCGTACTTATTTTTCAATCGTTAGCTACTTAAAATTATCCCTGGAATCTTCTTATAGAGTAGGTTTCAGAAAAATAGACAGAGTGCGATCGCCATGTTTATTTTAATATGAAAGTTAAATATTTATTATATAGGAAATATTGAGATCCCCTATATACAAACGTAAAATTATATTGATTACTGATTGGTGCGTGACGGTAAGACGGCAATTATTATTGTCACAATCGACAATTTTCTGTAACCGTCACAGCACCCTACAAGTTTATTACTTTTACTTCTTACTTATTACTTATTACTTCTAAATGACGATTAGTTTTAAATTCTTGAATTAAAGTTAATAATTCAGCTTTGGTGTGAGTGTTATTTTCAAGTTTGGCAAAAAGATTTGATATCACCTTAACTAAAATGCTGTGAGCTTCAACTTGATTAATATCGGGATCGAGAGATTGAATATAATTAGCAGAATTTACCACTTCACGCATCACCTCTTCCAAAACAGCATTCATTTCATCAGAAACATATTCTGTTCCTTTATCGGTAGTGACAAATGCACTATCATCTTCGTTTATTTTATTTGTACAAATGCGTTCATTCGAGTTGTATCCCACAGTAAAGTGTATAACCCGAAGTATAAATGATGGGGAGATGGTGAGAAATTAGTTCTTGACTGGTCACTGATAACTGATAACTGTTAACTGATAAAAATTGCATAAACCAAATTAACCTATCCCTAGATATTTAATAAGACGGCTTAACGCCAAACAGTTAACTGTCAATTAATTAAAAAAGGAGAATTTAAAGATGGTACCACAAACCCTAAGTCGTGGAATGAATGGTTCAGAAGTAGAACGCTTGCAAAAAGACTTATCTGCATTAGGATATGAATTAAGCGTTAATGGAAACTTTGACGAATACACCGAAAACGCTGTCAAAGCATTTCAGAAGGACAACAATATCACTGTCGATGGAGTTGTTGGAGCCGAAACTGGACCGAAATTAGGCGCTCGGGTTTAATTTAAACGAACAATCGCGGGTTGATTATTTAATATTCAACCCGTTTTTTGTGAAGAGACAAAGAGACAAGGAGACAAGGAGACAAGGAGACAAGGAGATGGGGAGATGGGGAGACAAGGAGACAAGGAGACAAGGGGAAGAATAAAATATTTTCAACTCTTAACTCCTAACTCTTAACTCCTAACTCTTAATTCCTAACTCTTAATTCCTAACTCCTAACTCTTAACTCCTAACTCCTAACTATTCCCTGCTCGCTGATAACTCTTAAAAACCGATGAAAAAATTTATAGTTCCATTAATAGCAGTAGCTGTATCAAGTATCGCAGTAAGTTCGATTACAATAGCGTGGGCAAGGCGATTACCTTCGGTAGAGCTTCGCTTAACGCCTTCTCAAGATGTTGAATTTCTCACTTCTGCCGATACAACTTCTCTCAATGTTCCTTTTTCAGAAGCTGTAAGAGTGGGAAACATACTTTACCTTTCGGGAAACATCGGCAATATTCCCGGTAAAAAACAATTAGTCGAAGGCGGAATCAAAGCCGAAACAAAACAAGCAATGGACAATATCAAGCGTGTTTTGGAAAGAAATGGTTCTTCATTCGACAAAGTTTTCAAATGTACGGTGATGTTAGCCGATATCAAAGAATGGAAAGCAATGAATCAAGTTTACAAAACCTACTTTCCCGAAAATCGCTTCCCCGCTCGCAGTGCATTCGGTACAAGTGGTTTAGCCCTCAACGCTCGAACGGAAATTACCTGTATGGCTACCGTTAGATGATGGGGACATGGAGAGGGGGAGACAAGAAGAAAATAAAATATTTTAAATTCTTAATTCCTAACTCCTAATTCCTAACTCCTAACTCCCAATTCCTAACTCCTAACTCTTAACAGCCTTAGTTAAATTCATCGCGATCGCCTTTTCGTAATATGCAGCTTCGTTGATAAATACTGGATATACCGTTTCTTCTCCTTGATAAAAAATTTCTTCTCCATCAAAGGTAATAAATATAGGATTGCCGGGATTTAACGGTTGATAATCTTGAAATTGCAATTGGGGATGAATCATAGCTCGGATAATTCCAAGCTCATTTCTGGGATAATCAACTGTTCCGATGGCGGAATAGTAAGTAAAACTGGGGGGAATTGATAATGGTTGTCCTTTGCGATCGGTTTCAAGATAATTTAAAATCGCGTAAACTAAATTCTCGGTTTCTTGAAATAATTTTGCTTCTAATACACCGTTGGCTATTGCTCCCACTTCGATGGTAATTCCTAATTCTGCCGAGCTAATTAAATATGATGTTTCTTTATTAAGATCGTGTTGTAATATTTTGACTTTGGCATTAATTTGCGTTAAATATGCAGCCAATTTTAGTAAATAAGGATGATTATCGTGCAAAATCACCGTTAATCCCATATTTGCTGTTGTGCTATGCAAATCAATTATTAAATCAATTTTCTCTTCTTGAATTCGTCGAGCTATTTTTTTGGCTAATAATTGTTCGTAATTGCTTAGTTGGGGATTTTCTAAGTCTTGACGGTTAAAAGCTCGATTTAAATCTGTATCTATATACCTTGTCCCCATTGCAACCGCTTTCTCATTGGCGATAAAAGTAATTGTTTCAATACCATCACGTTGAATATTTTGGGGAAATTGTTGAAATTTCTTAACCAAGAATACTCCTGTAAGTTCCCCACCATGAGTTCCACCGACTAAAGCAACTCGTTTAACAGATGCAATCATAAATTATCTCTATAAATAAAAATTAGAAAGTTTATTTTATTAGTTTAGAGAAAAGAGATCCAGTCCGTCTAGAGTTAATGCTGCATAAATCCAAATAAGCATCTCTATATATAAGTGATACCGTTGCACATCTATTTATTAAATTTATTAAATTTATTAAATTTATTCAATTTATTCAATATCTAATATTATCAATAATTTAATTCAAGTTTAACTAAAAAGTTCATATTATTTGTTTTTTTAGATTGTATAAATTATAAATGATTCAATTTGATAATTATTTTGATTATTTTAAAATTCTGCGTCGATTTATTTTACGCAGTTTTTTTTTATTGTATAACTACTTATTAAAAGTGTGCGATCGATGTGTTTCAATTTTGGCATATGTAGTTTAAAAGCTTGCTAGCAAAGGGATTATGGACTTATAGATAAACAAAATTTTAGTGAAAAGCGATATCTTGAGCATAATTTATTTTCTTAATCCCTATGAATTAATAACGAAACAAACAAATTAATTATTAATAAAATACTAGGGAGATAAGAACAATGACTACATCACTAAAACCAATTAATTCTCATTCGGGTAGAGTAAATGAATCAAAATCCAACATTTTTCAAGATAAAAATCTGTTAATTGTTGTGAGTATGACGATGATAGCAATTATGCCATTATTTAGCATAAGTCCAATTCTGCCAACTATAGCTACAGGCTTAAAAATATCTTCTGCACAAGCCGGATTAATTATGGCAGCTTATTTAATGCCAGTTGCAATTGGAACTCCAATATATGGAATTTTAGCCGACCGTTTTGGCTTTAAGAAAATCTTGATTCCTTCTTTGCTGGTATTTGCTCTGGGTGGTGTTTTATGTGCTTTCGCTCCTAACTTTCGTTCTCTTATCGAGTGGAGAATTCTTCAAGGGCTTGGTGGTGCATCTTTAGAAGCTTTGGTACTTTCAATAATTAGTAGCTTATATAGTGGAAAAAAATTAACTCAAGCAATGGCTTTAAATGCAGGTGCAATTGGTGTTGGTTCAACTATTTATCCGATATTAGGAGGTGTTTTAGCTAGTTTGAGTTGGAGATATCCTTTCGCACTATCATTATTAGCTGTTCCCGTTGCATTATTAGTTGGCTTAAAACTCAAATTGCCAAGAAGACAAAAGCCAACTGAAAAATTTAATCTCGGTAGCTATGTTAAAAATATACTTAAAAGTATTCAAAATCGAAATGTTTTGCTACTGTTTTTTGCGGTAATTACTTTGTTTTTGGTAGAGTTTGGAGCATTCTATACATTCACTCCAGTTTTTGCAGGGGATAAGTTAGGAGCATCAAGTGCCGTTATCGGAATGGTATTAACTACAAATGCTTTATCATTAACAATTTTCTCTTTCTTCGTTACCTTAGTAGCGAGTAAAGTTTCTGAAATCAACTTAATTAAAATATCTTTCGTTATCTTCGCAGTTGCTTTATGCATCATTCCCACAGTTAATTCAATTCCGATGCTGGTAATTCCCTGTGTATTAATCGGAATAGTTGAAGCGATCGCGTTTCCTTCACTTCAATCATCGATCGCTAAACTTGCTCCTCGGGAATATCGTTCTGGTTTCATATCTCTCAACGTGACAATTCAAGCAGTTAGTAGAGCGTTAGGTCCGGTATTTGCAGGAATCATCTTCGGAATTTCGGGAATTGCAGGAGTTTGTTTCATCGGTGCTGCTGTAACTATAATCTCAATCGTAATCTTCAGTTTGTTCATTACTCCAAAATCTAGGACAGTTTAATTGATTGCTAATTATAATATTCTTAAATAACCCAGTTGTAGAGACGTGATATATTGCGTCTCTATATTTATGGTTGTACGATATTGAACAAATCTGCCAATAAAATTAATGGCTCATCCGTACTTGCTATGCTATCTTATATAGTCGTAAGAAGGCAGCTTTGCTGTAGGCATTAGGCAGAAGGGAAGAAAAGGAAGATATTAGTAATAAATTAATTGAGTAAGACTCGTAATCTTTACACAGTAGATATTACAGCCATCTTTTACTCATATTTAGCATACTATGTACTGAAGAACCAAATTAATTGTATACAATCCAGTAGAAGAAGTGATAGTCAAATGGATAAATTAGAATTTTATCGTCAGTGCATTCAAAAAATATTAACAGAATACAGTAAATGTCCGCCGGTAAATGGTGACATTGAAGTGCAAACTATATTTGATCCAAAAAATGACCATTACCAAGTTGTAGATTTAGGATGGGATAAACATCGTCGTATCTATAATTGCGTGATGCACTTTGATATTAAAGAGGGTAAAATCTAGATTCAACGCAATCAAACTGATGATGTGCTTGCCTCTGAGTTAGTAAAAATGGGTGTGGCAAAGGAAGATATTATATTAGGTTTGCAACCGGAATATGTAAGAGAATATGCGGGGTATGGTGTGGTATGTAACACGAAGAAAACTTAATCAACTTTTCTCTTTCTGTCAGAAACTTTCAACCATGCAAAAACAT
>CAYMZW010000158.1:0-13641 GCA_964395005.1 uncultured Rivularia sp. | reverse complement strand
TTCTCACCGTATTTGTTGACTTAATTGTTGCGGTTGGTGTTGGGGTATTCGTTGCTAATATATTGACTATCGAACGTTTAAGCAATCTTCGTTCTGAAGATGTGCAGACAATTACCGATGCTGATGATGCAATTCATCTTAACGACGTAGAAAGAGATTTATTAGATCGAGCTAACAATCGCGTGTTGCTGTTCCGCTTAGAAGGACCGATGATATTCGGTGTTGCCAAAGCCATAGCCCGCGAACAAACGGCGATGAAAGACCACGATGTGTTGATTTTGGACTTAACTAACGTTCCACACATGGGCGTAACAAGTTCTTTAGCATTAGAAAATGCGATCAAAGAAGCAATTGATAATGGTCGTCACGTATTTATTGTTGGCGCTCAAGGTAAGATTAAACAGAGACTGCAAAAGTTAGGAATCTTAAATCTGCTACCTCCAAACCATATAGTTAACGAACGCGAGGACGCATTAAGACAAGCACTGAACTTAGTACACTATCGCGGCGGTGATGAATTGTCGAACTATCCAAGCACTGACTTTAACGAAACTGCATTAGGACAGTAATTTCGGATCGGGTTAGTAGTAAGGGCTACAAGACTTATTAATAACTTTGAATCTAAATAAAAAAACAAGTGTTGAGATGGAGTCGTGTTCTGCAAAAAATAATCTAAAATTACCTGGAATCTTCTGTCAAGAATAAAATTCAAGATTTAAGTTTGAGTGACGAAAGTTACAGAATATAGCAAGTTGAAGGAGTTATACAAGTTACAGAATTCTAACAATTCTAAGAATTTGCATAACTCTTTATAACTGCCTAAAACTGTTGATAAATCCAATCTTGATTAATAAATTCTGATAAACTCACTCTTATTAACTAACTCATTTACTAGGAGAAAGAATTAATACGTCTAATGAATTATTTACTTGAATTGCCATTGCCCAGCAACTACGTGCTGGCAACTACCGAAGCTGAAGAAGCACCCCTTGTCCTTGCAGGGGTATTACTGAGTTTAATTGTAATTTATCTTGCGAGCAAATTAGGTGGTGAGTTGTCTAGAAAGCTAGACTTTCCCCCAGTTTTGGGTGAATTAGTTGGTGGTGTAGTAGTCGGCGCTTCGGCTCTGAATCTGCTAGTGTTCCCCGAAAGCGGTGCGACTGCTTCCGACTCTTTACTGATGAGTGTTTTACAATTATTTGATGACATCAGTCCAGAAGCGATAAATTCTATTTTTGCAAGTCAAAGCGAAGCAATTTCGATTTTGGCAGAGTTAGGTGTAATTGTTCTACTGTTTGAAATTGGTTTAGAATCCGATTTACGAGAATTGCAAAAAGTTGGTTATCAAGCTGCTGTTGTGGCGATAGTAGGAGTAGTTGCTCCCTTTGTCGCTGGTACTGCGGGTTTGATGTTTTTGTTTAACGTTCCCACAATTCCGGCTGTTTTTGCAGGTGCGGCTTTAACTGCAACTAGTATTGGTATCACCTCAAAAGTTTTATCGGAGTTAGGACATCTCAAATCAGCAGAAGGGCAAATAATTGTCGGTGCGGCGGTAATTGATGACGTATTAGGTATTATCGTTTTAGCGGTAGTCGCGAGTTTGGCGAAAACTGGTGAAGTAGATGTTTTCAATGTAGTTTATCTAATTATTAGTGCCAGTGCTTTTCTAATCGGTTCGATTTTACTAGGTAAGTTTTTTAATAAAGCCTTCCACTTTAGTGCCGAATTTTTTCAAACCAGGGGAAATATTGTAATTCCGGCGTTTATCTTTGCATTATTTATGTCTTTCGTTGCCAATGCAATTCACTTAGAAGCAATTTTAGGTGCTTTTGCTGCCGGTTTGGTTTTGGATGAAACCGATACACGCAATGAATTAGACGAACAAGTAATTCCCATTGCAGATATACTGGTACCAATTTTCTTCGTTACCGTAGGAGCCAGTGTTGACTTAAGCGTACTTAATCCTGTAGTTCCCGAAAATCGTCAAGGTTTAGTTCTAGCAGTCTTTTTGATTGTGGTAGCGATTATCGGTAAAGTAATTACAGGTTGGGCAGTCTTTGGTAAGCCCGGAATTAATCGCTTTGCGATCGGTGTAGGAATGGTTCCACGGGGTGAAGTGGGATTGGTATTTGCAGGGATTGGTGCAGCTAGTGGAGCGCTTGATAAGCCTTTACAAGCAGCCATCATTATTATGGTGATTTTGACAACCTTCTTAGCACCACCTTTTCTCAGAATTGCGTTTGGAGATACAGCTAAAGAAGTTGTAGAAGAAGCAGATGCTGCTAGTTAAAGATTCAAGATTTTTTTAATCTAAAAATAATTAAGTCACCAGTAATGGTGGCTTTTTTTTATTTGAGTAATTGGTAATTGGTAATGGGTAATAGGTAATTGGTAACAGGTAAGAATAAATTAATTTCCTATTGTCCTAATTGAATCTCAAAGGTGCATATTCTATTTACGATTTATAATTAGACATTATAAGTAGAGCTTCTATCGTATTTTCAGTTTATTATAGAAGTTCTTTAGAAATTATTATGCCAAACTGATAGTGTAAAAGCTAATTAAACCGATTGTATAAAAACTTAAATTTATCTACAAAAACAATTGTTTATAAATAGCACCTCATACCTTTGACCTTTAACCTTTAACCTTTGACCTTTTTTATTTTCCTTATGGAACAAATATTACAACAGCTTACTAAAAGTCCCTTAATTGCTTTTACGATTCTTTTATTAGTAATTCTGGTAGTACCCCCAATTTTTGAACGTTTAAGACTTCCGGGTTTAGTAGGATTACTAGCAGCAGGAGTAGTTTTAGGTCCCGATGGTTTAGGTGTTTTAGATGCAGAAACTGAAACCATGAAATTACTATCGGACATTGGTAAAATTTATCTGATGTTCGTTGCTGGTTTAGAAATTGATTTAGAAGACTTTCGTAAAAATAAAAACCGTTCTTTAGGTTTTGGAATCGCAACTTTTTTAATTCCTTTAATCTTTGGGGCGATGGTGGGAAGATTTTTTGGTTTTGGTTGGAATGCTGCAATTTTAATTGGTTCTCTTTTGGCTTCTCATACTCTTTTGGGTTTCCCTATAGTAACTCGTTTGGGAGTCACTAGTAATCAAGCCGTTACCGTCACTATTGGTGCAACAATTTTTACCGATATTGCTGCGTTATTAGTACTTGCAGTTTGCGTTTCAATTAGCGCTGGAGACTTTTCTGCTGCTAGTTTAACTATTCAATTAGTTACTTTAGCTGCTTATTCAGCTATAGTTTTATTCGGTTTTGATTGGGCTGGTAAAGAATATTTCCGTCGAACTGGAGATGAACAAAGCAATCAATTCTTGTTTGTTTTATTAGCAGTATTTCTAGCTTCTGTAGGAGCTGAGATTATAAATGTTGATAAAATTGTCGGAGCATTCTTAGCAGGGTTAGCGGTAAATGATGCAGTAGGACATTCTCCGGTAGAAGAAAAAGTAGAATTTGTTGGAAGTACTTTATTTATTCCTTTTTTCTTTGTGGGAATGGGATTGTTGATAGATATTTCCGGTTTCGTTTCCAGTCTTACGACTCAGTTACCTTTAACAATAGGAATTGTGGGTGCTTTGATTTTGAGCAAATTTCTCGCAGCACTTGTAGCAAAAATACTTTATGGCTACAACTGGAATGAAGCCTTAACAATGTGGTCTTTATCATTACCTCAAGTCGCTGCAACTTTAGCCGCTGCATTAGTAGGAAAAACTGCGGGCATCATTACAGATGCAGTATTTAATACCGTGATTGTATTGATGTTAGTTACGGCTATTTTAGGACCTATATTGACAGCAAAATTTGGCACTAAGTTAACAGTTCCTAAAGCGAATTTGCAAGAAAATTCTCAAAAGCGGGAAGTAAATGCAGAAGATGGGGAATTTAATTTAGATACTGACAATTTTATTTACAACAGTCTTTTCAAGGTTGTAGTACCAATTTATAATCCTCATACCGAAAGATATTTAATTGAAATGGGAGCATTACTCGCTCATCATGAAAAAGGAATAGTTGTGCCTTTATCGATTCCCAAAGCACACGTTCATATGGACGAACCTCAGTTAAAAGTATCTATTAAAAGAAGTAAGAAATTATTACAACAAGCTTTAAAAATAAGTCAAGAATTCCAAGCCCAAGCTAAACCAATAATTCGTATTGACGATGATGTTGCACGGGGAATTAGTCGTGCAGCCAGAGAACAAAATGCCGATTTAATTGTTATGGGATGGAGTCCCACCAGCAGATTACAAGCGCGTTTATTTGGTAGTATTATCGATAATGTTTTTTGGGCTGCTCACTGTCCGATTGCGGTAATGCGATTGTTAGATGAACCAATAAACATTCACAGTATTCTCGTACCCGTGAGAAATATTACACCTGAAATATTGCGTGCCATTCAATTTGCCCAGCTTTTCGCCGATACAAATGATGCATCAGTGACATTATTGCACATCCGTCCGCGCAATACTACCGATCGTGAAATAGAATTATTTGAATCCGATCTTTCTTCGTATTTAACTAATAGTAAATCTGAGAAACAAGTAGTAATCAGAACAATTCGTCACGATGACGTAGCCAAAGTGATTATTAAAGAATCCAATTCTTACGATATGGTAATTTTGCGATCGGTTCATCGTCGTACCGCCGGAGGATTAGCAGTTAGCGACGTAACTAATAAACTGCTCTCTTCAATTAACAATTGTTCGATGGTTTTATTTGGGGAACCGCATTCGGGTTAAAGGTTAATAGTTAGGAGTTAATAGTTAGGAGTTAATAGTTAAAAAATAAGTATTTCAACTTCAAGTTGAATGATTTTTTAGAGTATGTAATTACCGCGTTATTTATGATATTTTCGATGAAATTTTATTAGTAAAAATTATAGATGTAGGACATCGTAGCAAAGTTTATAAACATGAAAGTTAAATGATAAAAAAATAAGCGCGATCGCCGCATTTGTGAGGTGGGATGAAAAAGGCGATCGCGTTTTGGGTGAATAATTAAAACTAGAGAGTTACTACTAAAGAATGATTGAATTTTTATTTCATAATCTTTACGGCTAATCAAGGTTCGTAGTTGGGCTTCAGCGCTCTCCGATTAATTATTTTAGGATGGGCTAAAGCCCAACTACAAACCCCTGTATCACTTCAATCTTTCAATCAAATGCTCTCCAACCCGTAAAGCGTTAGCGATAACCGTCAAAGCAGGGCTGGTTGCAGAGATGGAGGGGAAGAAACTGCTGTCAACAACGTAAAGATTATCAATATCATGAGTGCGGCAGTTTAGATCGAGAACTGAAGTTTTAGCATTTTCTCCGAAGCGACAAGTACCTGATTGATGAGCCACTACTTGAATTGGTGTTTCACCACGGGGATAAATATTTTGCTTATTGCCGTCGATGGAGTTGAGTACATCAATCCAACGATAAACTAACCTATCGTGAGCTTCGGTATTATTGGCTGTATAATCTACATATAATTTTGAGTCTTGAATACGAACGCGGTTTTTAGGTACTGGTAAATCTTCAGTTTGCAACCACCAACCGATAGAGCGTTTGGCTAACTGTTTTAAACCAAATCCTGGCATTCTTTTAGCTAAAATTGATAAAAGCGGTGGTGATTCAGCGAAAATCACATCTTGAAGGATACCACCAGAATTTTGAATATGACCCATTGGGTAAGAAAAATTTTCATCTCCCCAGTAAAAATCATTTATATAGCGAGTTCTTTGAAACAATCCTGAGTTAGATTTATTAGTGATTTGCACTAATACCGTCATCAACTGTTTCATTAAATTACATCCGAGCAAATCAGAACTATTTGCTAATCCTTTGGGATGTTTTTCATTAGCAGAATTTAAAAGTAAAGCTGCTGAGTTGATTGCACCACAGGAAAGAACAATAATATTTCCCATGAAAAAATAAAGGCGATTATCAATTTTGGCTTGTACAGCTTTTACTTCTGTACCAGAAGGATTGGTATGCAAACCAACGACTTTGGCTTTAGCTTTCAGAGTAACATTATTATAAGATTTAATAGTAGGAGAAATACCAGTATCTTCAGAATCAGTTCTTCCTTGATTACCAACTCCGATGGGAAGAAATGCTGGGTGCAATCCTTTTTTACCAATACGATTACAAATTTCTTCTACTTGGGATTCGCTATCAACTGTAGGGAACGGGAAATCTTCGCTCCTGAATGGTTCGGTTGAATCATCACCAGTTTTACCGTGGACTTGATAAAGTTTTTCAGCTTCAGTATAGTAAGGTTCAAAATCCTTATATTTAACTTCCCATTCCGGGGAAATACCATCTTGGTGTTGAACTTTTTCAAAATCCTTTTCTCGCATTCGTTGTAATACACCACTATAAATTTTGGTATTACCACCAACCGAATAACTAGTTTGAGGATTAAAAGGTTCGCCTTCACTGTCATACCATTGTTCGGAAGCATGAAAATCTTCTTTCTTAAAAACTTCCACATCAACTAATTCCGAACTTTCTTTTTCTAAAAAATCTCCTTGCTCCAAAACAAGAATCTTTTTACCAGTAGGTGCTAACTTATGAACTAAAGTTCCTCCACCAGCACCAGTACCGATAATAATTACATCGTAAATTTGGTCGTCAATAATCATAATTTTTTGTTAATTGATAGTTGTTAGTTGTTAGTTGTTAGTTGTTAGTTGTTATTTGTTAGTTGCTAATTGGTAATCGGTAATCGGTAATTGGTAATCGAGAATAAAATCAGTGAAATCAGTGAAATCCATCTAATCCGTGATAATTATTGCCAAAGATAAAGTAATACGAATATGATAGTTGTTAGTTGGTAATCGGTAATCGGTAATCGGTAATCGGTAATCGGTAATCGGTAATCGGTAATTCGTAATCGATAATAAAATCAGTGAAATCAGTGAAATCCATCTAATCCGTGATAATTACTGCCAAATATATAAAAGTAAAAACAAAACAATCCAAATCACATCTACAAAGTGCCAAAATAACGAAGTTGCATCAACTCCATAATGACCGTTTTCATAATTACCGGGAATGAAAGAACGAATCAACATTGTTAACTGCAACAATACACCACTAAAAACGTGCAAACCGTGGAAACCTGTTAATAAATAAAACATTCCCCCAAACGTTCCCGAAGTGAAGCCAAATTCTAAACCATTCCACTCAATAGCTTGTCCATAGAGGAAATAACTTCCCATCGCCATTGTTAACAGCCAAAAGAAGCGAAAACCCCAAATATTATCCTTCTTTAAAAACCTTTCCGCAAAATAAATTACAAAACTACTGGAAACAAGAATTACTGTATTTATTGCTGGTTCTCTAACCTCTAATCCTTCAACGCCTGGTGGTAGCCAATCAATATTTGTTGTTTTGTAAACAATATATCCGGTAAAGAAACTCAAAAAAATCACGCTTTCAGATAGCAGAAAGATGATGAAGCCAAACATACTATTGCCTTCTTCATCATGCTCGTGATTCGCTACATCTTGATCTGCTAATTCTAATTTATCTAACAAATTCTCATCTTTTAACTGCATTGCTTCACCGTCTGTATTACTCATAATTAATAATTCTAATATTCTTTTTTTAAGTTCGTAGTAAGGACTTTAGTCCTCTAAATTAGGGCTAAAGCCCTTACTACAAACCTTAATTCAATTCAGATGGATTAGCTACTAATTTCTCTGGAGTTGATTTACCGTAACCGTAGGGTTTTTCAACTACAATCGGTAGCTGTTTTTCAAAGTTTTCTACTGGTGGTGGTGAGGATACCAACCATTCCAAACCAATTGCATTCCAAGGATTGTCTGGGGCTTTTTTACCGTCAATCCAAGAACTTATCATATTAAGTAAAAACGGTAATGTGGACATTCCCAATACAAATCCACCGATACTAGCAATTACATTCCAAAAAGCAAATTCTGGATCGTAGGAAGCGACTCGACGAGGCATTCCCTGCAATCCTAACGGGTGCATGGGAAAGAAGTTGAGGTTTGAACCGATGAAGGTTAACCAAAAGTGTAATTTACCCAGCCCTTCATAATACATTCTCCCTGTCATCTTGGGGAACCAATGGTATAAGGCAGCATAAACACCCATTACCGTTGCACCATAGATTACGTAGTGAAAGTGACCGACTACGAAGTAAGTATTATTAACGTGAATGTCAACGGGAACCGCAGCCAGCATAATACCAGTGATACCCGCAAATACGAACATCACCAATCCACCCAACGCGAATAACATTGGTGTATCAAGCCGTAACTTACCTCCCCAAACAGTTGCCACCCAAGCAAATACTTTTATTCCAGTGGGTACGGAAATCAACATTGTTGAGAACATGAACAGCATCCGCATCCAACCGGGAGTGCCGCTAGCAAACATATGGTGAACCCACACCACGGCACTCAAGCCAGTGATAATTAACGATGAAACTACTACTACTTTGTAGCCAAATAAAGGTTTGCGAGCGTAAACCGGAAATACTTCAGAAAATATTCCAAATATTGGCAGTATAATTACGTAAACTGCGGGATGGGAATAAAACCAGAAAAAATGCTGGTATAATACCGGGTCGCCACCTTTTGCAGGATCGAAGAAACTGGTTCCTACGCTCAAATCAAACATCAACATTACCGCACCAGCAGTCAAAGCAGGCAATCCAAACAATTGAATCATCTGGGCGCTTAATACCGTCCATACATAAGCAGGCATCTTGAAAAAACCCATTCCCGGCGCTCTCATGCGGAAAATTGTAGTTACAATATTTACCGCACCTAAAATCGAAGAAATCCCCGATAAAGCAACAGCCACCAACCACAGGAACTGTCCGTTAAATAAAATACCTGCCGGATTTTGGGTACTTACAGGCGGATAAGACCACCAACCCGATTGAGCGGGACCTCCAGGAACAAAGAAACTCGCCATAAGTATAATTCCAAACACTGGAACCATCCAAAAAGCAAGGGCATTCAAACGAGGAAACGCCATATCTCGCGCTCCAATCTGCAAAGGTACGAGGTAGTTTGCCAAACCAGCCAGCACCGGAAAAGTCCACATGAATAGCATTACCGTACCGTGCATGGTAAACATCGCATTATAAACAGTGCGATCGACCAAATCGGATTCAGGAGTAATTAATTCACCGCGAATAATCATCGCGAAAATGCCGCCTATCAGGAAAAATACGAATGCTGTAACGATGTATTGGATACCTATTACTTTATGATCGGTACTAAAAGTAAAATAAGTTTTCCAAGTCGTCGGCGGATGATGGTGTTCCCCATGATGTTGCCCTTGAGCAACTTCAGTTTCTTTATTTTGAGTACTAGTCATTTGGATTTTGGATTTACGATTTTAGATTTTAACAACGGATGCTTTTGTTTTGGATTACTGATTACTGTTCACTGCTCACTGTTTACTGTTCACTGTTCACTGCTCACTGATAACTGATTAATCGTGATAATTAACTACAGGTGGCTCTGCTGGTTTAACTGTTGCCCATTTACTTTCAATTGCTTTGTCTGATTCGCTGTTATACTCCGATGCTGCTTGGTTGTATGCAGGAGTTGGTTCGCGTTTTGATGCTTCTTGCAGCCACTGGTTATATTTTTCTGGAGATTCCACTACCACATCAGCCTGCATTGCAGCAAAGTAAGTACCGCTGTATTGAGAATCTCGCAGTCGATATTTGCCTTCAAGGATAGGAGTAAATTCAAAATTAATTGTTTCTTTGGGAATCACATCTTGCTTTACGCGAAATGCTGGAATATAAAATCCATGTATGACATCTTCTGAATCTAGGGTTAGATAAGCACGCTGATTTACAGGTAAATGTAATTCGGTACTGCTAATATTTTGTTCTGGATAACGAAAAATCCAAGCCCATTGTTTGGCTGTTACTTTGATCCTGTCAGGATTTTCGGCAGTTGCGGATGTATCTGAAACTGGTTGTGCCATTGCCGATTTCATTCCCATTGACATATGATGCATTGGACTCAGAATTGACATCTGATCGTAAATTTGATAGCTATAATAGCCAATCCAAATTACCAAAATGAAAGGAATAACCGTCCACACAACTTCTACAGTTACATTACCTTCAATATGGGGGCCATCACTAAAATCATATTTACCCGCACGATTAAAAATAATCGAATATACCAGCGCAACTGTAACCCCAAAAAAGATAAACGAGCCTATCGTCACTAAAAAGCTGAATAAATCATCAATTAATAAAGATTCAACAGTAGCTTGTGGAGGAAGCCAAGAATAAGAAAATCTTCCTATTCCCAGACTAATAATACCTATAATAATAGAACCCACAGGTACTAATAATATTTTGCGTACTCTCATAGAAGTTAGTTGTTAGTTGTTAGTGGTTAGTTGTTAGTTGTTTTAATAACTTATAAATTATCCATTACCTATTACCAATGCCCAATGCCCAATCCCCAATCCCCAATTAATTCATTTCAATACAACATTAGGATCTTGTCCTAATCTCAATAAATTGTCTGCGGTATTATGTATGCCAAATTCACCAGCCATGTGCGCTCCCAATGTTCCGTGAACGTACATCAGAAACATGATAAATAATCCAACAAATACGTAACTAAATTGTACTTGCAAACCTCTATCTTTACGCCAAACAAATCGCTGATATCCACGCCAAACAGTCATACCAACAATAAACGCTAACAAAACAACACCACCAACTCCGTGCCAAAGCATTGTTTCCATTGCTCCCAATCCCCAAGCACTTTTGACACCAGCTTCTGGATGTGCCAGCATAATTTCGTAAAATCCTGCTGCAACTGTAAAAAATGTAATAACAGACGCGGCTAACATATTGTACCAGCCAACATCGAACAAACCCGAACGAGTTGCTTTAATAGCTAGAAATTTGAATATTGGTTTTTCTAATGTGAAAAATACGCCAACTATATCAAAGGCTATGCTAATAATAAATAATCCCAATGTTAGATGCACTAAGTTAGGATGAATTGGGATAGAATAGGGTAATCCATTCGCTCCTAAATCGAATTGATTCATTAATTCAGAATTCATTATAAAATCCCCTCTTTTGCAGCTTCAACAACAGGACTTGTGTGCAATCCATAAACCCAAACAAGTTTATCTCCGAGATATACCTGAAAACAAACTAAAACTGTCAAAAGTACTCCCACTCCTAAGTAAGAAATAGGAATGCTTTGAGAATCGCGCAAACGGATAACGTATCGCCATCCCGTGATTGCTGCAATAATTCCCGAAAGCGACCAACCAATTAAAGTATGTAAATTCAATACTGGCTCTACTGCATCGTAAGCTAATGCCAAACCCGCTTCTATTTGACCAAAAATAATAGCAATAAAGATAGAAACTGTCGCGAACAGCATATTCCACCAACTCACCTCAAAAAGTCGAGTATTTTTAGTAAAATAGCCAATAACATCGCAGAAAAACGCAAACAAAACCATCGCAATTACAAAGTGAACGACAATGGGATGGATTGTATCTGGGTAGGGTAAATTATGCTCGTTTAAAGCCGGAAGAAGATTCTCAAACATTGTGTTCCCCTCTACATTAATAGCCAATTATTCGCGCTTATATTTTCGCTTCGATCTTAGCAAGAATATATGATTTTATTGTAATATTTCTTTATTGTATGCAAATCAACAAAAGCAGCTATATTATATTGCCATCCGTAGTGTTTTTTCTCTGGATATAAATTATTTTTATCATGACAACTTGTCATAATCCAACATTAGTGATTTTCCTTTAATACTGCATATAGACTTATGTTTAGATTTGATGACTTTTGAACGGATTTACCACTGATACTTTGATTGTAATAATAAAAACTAGATTGCGTGCAGTATTTAATTTAAAAAGATAAAAATGTAATTTTGATTACCAAAATAACAAAAAGGTTTGCAGAAGGATTTTAATCCTTCTGCAAACCTTTAAAAGTTAAATTTTGACCAGTATCTAGTTAGGAATGCGCGTCCTAAATCTGAGCGATAAATCGCTTACTACAAACCTTTTTATCCATCATCCTAATCTGTCAATTAAATGCTCTCCAACCCGCAAAGCGTTAGCGATAACGGTTAAAGCGGGGCTAGTTGAAGAGATAGATGGTAAGAAACTACTATCGACGACGTAGAGATTATCCATATCGTGAGTACGACAGTTAAGATCGAGAACCGAAGTTGTGGGATCTTCTCCAAAGCGACAAGTTCCGCTTTGATGTGCAACAACTTCTATAGGTGTTTCCCCACGAGGATAAATACTTTGCTTATTTCCATCGATGGAATTAAGTACATTAATCCAACGATAAATTAAGCGGTCGTGTGCTTCTATGTTATTAGCGGTGTAATCTAAATATAATTTGGAATTTTCTACACGAACGCGGTTTTCAGGTGATGGTAAATCTTCCGTTTGCAACCACCAGCCGATAGAACGCTTTGCTAGTCGTTTTAAACCAAATTCCGGTATTAATTTAGCTGCAACCGATAAAATTGGTGGTGATTCAGCAAAAATTACATCTTGAAGAATACCACCAGAATTCTGAATATGCCCCATAGGGTAAGGAAAATTTTCATCACCCCAGTAAAAATCATTTATATAGCGGGTTCTTTGAAACAATCCAGAGTTGGGAGTATTGGTAATTTGTACTAATACCGTCATCAACTGTTTCATTAAATTACGTCCCACCAAATCGGTACTATTAGCAAGTCCTTTGGGATGTTTTTCGTTAGCTGAACGTAATAATAATGCTGCGGAATTGATTGCACCGCAGGAAAGTACGATAATATTTCCTACAAACAAATAAGAGCGATCGCCAATATTCGCTTCTACAGCTTTAACTTCTTTTCCTGAAGTATTAGTAATTAAACGTACTACTTTAGCCGAAGTTTTCAGCGTTACATTATCGTATTTTTCAATAGTAGGAGAAATTCCCGTATCTTCCGCATCAGTTCTTCCTTGTTTACCAACTCCGATAGGAAGATATGCTGGATTTAAACCTTGTTTAGAAATGCGAGTACAAATATCTTCGATTTGAGGCTCGCTATCAACTATTGGAAAAGGAAAATCTTCGCTGCGAGAGGGTTCGGTTAGATCGTTGCCAGTTTTACCGTGGACTTGATAGAGTTTTTCAGCTTCAGTATAGTAAGGCTCAAAATCCTTATATTTAACTTCCCATTCAGGAGAAATACCATCTTGATGCTGAACCTTTTCAAAATCCTTTTCCCGCATTCGTTGCAGTACACCACTATAAATTTTGGTATTACCACCTACAGAATAACTAGTTTGAGGAGAAAAAGTATCACCAGACTCTTCATACCATTGTTCCGGTGCATGGAAGCGTTCTTTAAACACTTCTACATCAACTAACTGCGAACTGTCTTTTGCTAAAAAATCTCCTTGTTCCAAAACAAGAATTTTTTTGCCAGTAGGTGCTAGTTTACGCGCTAAAGTTCCTCCACCAGCACCAGTACCCACAATAATTACATCATAATGTTGGTCGTCAATAATCATTTTTAAGAGTTAGTTGTTAGTTGTTAGTTGATAGTTGATAGTTGATAGTTGATAGTTGATAGTTGTTA
>CAYMZW010000157.1:0-13725 GCA_964395005.1 uncultured Rivularia sp. | reverse complement strand
CGGAAATTTTTGAGAAAGTCAAGAAAATCGTTGCCGAACAGTTAGGTGTTGAGGACGAAAAAATCACTCCTAACGCTAATTTCGCCAATGATTTAGGGGCTGATTCTTTGGATACGGTGGAACTTGTAATGGCTTTGGAAGAAGAATTTGATATTGAAATTCCCGACGAAGCAGCGGAAAAAATTACTACAGTTCAAGAGGCAGTTGATTACATCAATAGCAAGGTTGCCGCATCTGCCTAACATACGGAACAGATAAGAAATAATTGGGGATTAGGGAATGAGAAAGGTTAAAAGTTAGTAGGAAATGTTTCACTAAACTATTACAATTTTCTTATCCCTAGTTCCGTTCTTTTCAATCACTAACGGTTCCTATGTGTTGAACTGCGGCAATTGCGTCGAGCCACCATAAATATCATCATGACAGAATTTAAACGTAAGCGCGTTGTTGTAACTGGTGTTGGCGCGATTACACCAATTGGGAATACACCAGAAGAATATTGGTCCGGGTTAGCGAGCGGTCGTAATGGTATTGGTGAAATTAGTTTATTTGATGCTTCAAACCATGATTGTCGCATTGCTGGTGAAGTCAAAAATTTCGATCCTCACGATTTCATGGATCGTAAAGAAGCTAAACGGATGGATAGATTCGCCCAGTTCGGGGTTTCGGCAGCAAAGCAGGCTGTTAAAAATGCCAATTTAACTATCAACGATCTGAATGCAGAACAAGTTGGTGTCATACTTGGCTCCGGCGTGGGTGGCATTAAAGTGATGGAAGATCAGCAAAAGATTTACCTCAATCGTGGCCCCGACCGCTGTAGCCCTTTTATGATACCGATGATGATTGCCAATATGGCAGCCGGACTTACGGCAATTCATACTGGAGCTAAAGGACCTAACTCCTGCCCTGTTACTGCCTGTGCTAGTGGTTCTAATGCTATTGGTGATGCTTTTCGTATCATTCAAGACGGATACGCTCAAGCGATGATTTGTGGTGGATGTGAAGCAGCAATTACACCATTATCTATTGCTGGTTTTTCCGCTGCAAGAACGCTTTCCACCCGCAATGATGACCCTATAAAAGCTAGTCGTCCTTTTGATAAAGACCGCGATGGTTTTGTCATGGGTGAAGGTTCGGGCATTTTGATTTTAGAAGAACTCGAACACGCTTTGAGTCGCGGTGCCACAATTTACGCTGAAATGATTGGCTATGGCATGACTTGCGATGCGTATCATATGACTTCACCAGTCCCCGGTGGAAAAGGAGCCGCAAGAGCCATGCAATTGGCACTTAAAGACGGTGGAATTACTGCGGACATGGTTACTTATATAAATGCTCACGGTACCAGCACTCAGGTAAATGACCGCACCGAAACTGCTGCGATCAAAGAAGCCTTGGGAGAACACGCTTACAAAATAGTAACTAGTTCAACTAAATCCATGACTGGTCATCTTTTGGGCGGCTCTGGAGGTATCGAAGGTGTAGCGACAGTTTTGGCGATCGCCAATAACCGAGTTCCACCAACAATTAATTTGGACAATCCAGATCCCGAATGCGACTTGGATTATGTGGCGAATGAAAGCCGCGCAATAGATATAAATGTGGCTTTGTCCAATTCCTTTGGTTTTGGCGGTCACAACGTCACGCTAGCCTTTAAGAAGTACGTTTAAGGACAAAAATTGAAGTATGAAGTCGGCAAGCAAAAATTCTCACGCTTATGCTTCATCTTTAATATTTCCTTTTAGTGCTTTGTGCAGGGTTACAATTTTTGTAAAATGCTGGAGCAGGCTTAAAATAAGTTAACTCTACAATAAGCCTGCTCCTGCATAAAGGTTTATATCGGAGTGCCGATACACCTTGATGTTTAGAACTTGTTTAATAAAAACTAACTGGACTGGAGCAATCCTCTATACAATTAATCCCATGTCCCTTCATAAAATATCAAGAGAATGGTACCTCTTGTCCGTCAACAGGTGCCAGTGGGATGATGAGAATATAGCTGATAGTGGGATAAATCAAATAGCCCTCAATTAAGCTACATAGAACTAATAACAGAACCAAGATCGTCGTTAAAATCAATCGTATTATGACTGTTGCAACCCAAACCCAAACCCTCGAACAACTTTGCATCAACTCAATTCGCTTTTTAGCAGTTGATGCCGTAGAAAAAGCAAAGTCCGGACACCCTGGACTACCTATGGGCGCAGCGCCAATGGCGTTCGTGCTGTGGGATAAATTCATGCGGTTTAACCCCAAAAACCCCAAATGGTTCAACCGCGATCGCTTTGTATTATCTGCCGGACATGGTTCGATGTTGCAGTATGCTCTGCTTTATTTAGCAGGCTACGATAGCGTCAGCATGGACGATATTAAAAATTTCCGTCAGTGGGAATCAAGCACTCCCGGACACCCCGAAAACTTCATGACATTAGGGGTAGAAATTACCACCGGACCTTTAGGTCAGGGAATTGCTAATGCAGTCGGTTTGGCAATGGCAGAAGCACACCTTGCTGCTATGTACAACAAACCCGATGCTAAAATTGTTGACCACTACACCTACTGTATTTTGGGTGACGGTTGCAACATGGAAGGTATTTCTAGTGAAGCTTGCTCTTTTGCAGGACACCAGGGTTTAGGTAAACTAATCGCGCTATACGACGACAACCACATCTCTATTGATGGTTCCACCGACGTAGCATTTACCGAAGATGTTTCCAAGCGTTTTGAAGCTTACGGCTGGCACGTTCTTCATGTCAAAGATGGTAATAACGATTTAGACGGAATTGCTAAGGCTATCGAAGAAGCTAAATCTGTCACCGACAAGCCCACCATGATTAAGGTGACAACCACTATCGGTTATGGTGCCCCCAACAAGCAAGATACAGCAGGTATTCACGGTTCCGCTCTTGGTACTGATGAAGTTAAACTCACCCGCGAAAACTTAGGTTGGAAGCACGAGCCTTTTGAATTGCCAGAAGATGCTCTAAACCATATGCGTAAAGCTGTGGAACGCGGTGCTGGTTATGAAGACGAGTGGAAGAAGACTTTTGATACTTATAAGTCAAAGTACGCTAAAGAAGCAGCAGAATTCGAGCGTTATTTAACTGGTGAACTTCCCGATGGTTGGGACAAAGTATTACCTACATTCACCCCCGAAGACAAAGGTTTAGCAACTCGTAAATATTCCGAAGCTTGCTTGAACAAATTGGCATCGGTTTTACCAGAATTAATCGGTGGTTCCGCTGACTTAACCCACTCCAACCTTACCGAAATCAAGGAATCTGGAGACTTCCAAAAAGGTGCATACCAAAACCGCAACGTCCACTTCGGCGTGCGCGAACACGGTATGGGCGGTATTTGTAACGGTATGGCTTTGCACGATTCGGGATTAATTCCTTATGGTGCAACTTTCTTAATCTTTACCGATTATATGCGTGCTGCTATCCGTTTATCAGCACTGTCTCATACCGGAACCCTTTGGGTAATGACTCACGACTCCATCGGACAAGGTGAAGATGGCCCTACACACCAACCAATTGAAACTTTAGCTTCATTGAGAGCTATTCCTAATTTAAATGTAATGCGTCCAGCAGATGGGAATGAAGTTTCTGGTTGTTACAAGTTAGCTATCGAAAGAGCTAAGAAAAAAGATCCTACCTTATTAGCGTTTACTCGTCAAGGTGTACCTAACTTGAAAGGTACTTCTATCGAAAACGTGGCTAAAGGAGCTTATATTTTGGTAGATTGCGACGGAACACCAGACATCATTTTGATGGGTACTGGTTCCGAAGTACAGCTTTGTGTAGGTGCTGCTGAAAAGCTTTCCGGTGAAGGTAAGAAAGTCCGCGTAGTTTCCATGCCTTGCTGGGAAATATACGAAGATCAAGATGATTCTTACAAAGAATCTGTGCTACCTAAAGCCGTTACCAAGCGCGTATCAGTAGAAGCTGCTTCAAGCTTTGGCTGGACAAAGTACGTTGGTATGGAAGGCGCTTGTGTAAGTATCGATAGATTCGGTGCTTCCGCTCCTGGTGCAATTGTTATGGAGAAATTCGGTTTCACCGTTGACAATGTAGTATCAACTGCGAAGAAAGTTTTAGGTTAATCTTGAGTTAAATAGTTGAATAATTGAATAATTCAATAATTCAATAACTGAATAATTATTTTTTGAGGTGGGTTTAATAGCCCATCTTTTTTTATGTTGGTAGTAAGGGCTTTAGCCCTGCTAAGTGTAGAGGGCTAAAGCCCTTACTACAAACATTAAATAAACTGCGGTAAACTGAGGAAAGAAGTATTCTATAAAATTACACAACAGGAGTTAATTATGCAAGAAGTTAAAAACCAAAACCCCGAACTTCAAAATCGAATTAAACCAATAGTAGAAAAATTAATTAAAAGCAATAGCCTCTATCAAGTAAAATTGAAGAAAGATGAAATGGTCACAAAATTAGTCGATTTATTTGGACAGTTTTCTGTTGAAGAGTTTAAGTCTATTAATGATAATGATTTGGAAAAAAGAATAGATAGTATTCTCATTATAGAAGCTGTATCAGGAACTTTAAATGATTTAACACCCGAACAAATTGCAATTTATGATGAAGCTGTAGAAGGTAAATAGTAGTAGTGAGTTATTTATTAGATACGAATATTGTCAGCTATATTTTAAAGAGAAGAAATTTAGCGGTTAATCGGAAATTAGAAGAAGCTCGTCGTTTAGGAGAGGAAGTATTTATAAGTTGTATAACTTATTACGAGATTAAAAGAGGACTTTTAGCTTTAAATGCTACAAGACAATTAGCTGATTTTAGTTCTTTATTTCAGATATATCCTATTTTATATTTAGATAATCAAGAAATACTTGAAACCGCTTGTAGAATTCATGCCGATTTAAAGAAGAAAGGTACGCCAATTCAAGATGCAGATTATTTAATTGCTGCAACTGCTATTACACGCGGGTTGGTTTTGGTTTCTAATGATTCGGATATAGGAAGAATTGAGGGGATTGATTTGGAAAATTGGGTTGATGAAAGTTGATATTTGAAAATTAAAACATTAAAAAGACTTTTTATAAATAATCTATAGAAATCTGATAAATATTGAATAATTAAACATGGTTTGTAGGTTGGGTAGAACGAAGTGAAACCCAACATAATAACTTGGAGCAAACTAAGTCTTTAGGTTGGGTTTCGTTCGTCAATCTAACATTATAATTGTGGATTGAAAAAACTAAAAATAAACAACAACCAGGTTCAATATATTTGAAATAATTTCATTAAAACCAAAACATAAATGTTGGATTACAGCGCATCAAAACTGCTCGTCAATCATAAATTAATTCATACGCCTTTAACCCAACCTACAAACTATCGAAAATGGTAAATGCTGATAAATGTTGGGTTACGACGCTTCAAACCTATTTGTTAAGCATCAAAATTTAATTGTGCGTCTAACCCAACCTACAAACTATTTCGATAGAAACATAAAATAGAAATATTTTCTCACGTTTATGGTGCGCTCACGGCTTAAGCGATAACACACCTTACTCTTTAACATATCAACACTTAGATGTTGGGTTACGACGCATCAAACTTCTTTACAAACAATAAATTATTTATGCGCCATTAACCCAACCTACAAATTACAATCTAAAATTAAACTTGACTCGCCGCAGCTACAGCAACTTTTGGCTGACGCATTCTGGTAATCGACATTTTGACACCGTTGGCTGGTGCGAGATTAAATGCACCATGACGCTGAAGTGTTTCTGGTTTATCATCTGCTAATTGCAGTTGATATTTTGAAAGTATTGTTGTTATAACCAATTTCATTTCAAACATTGCAAAGGCTTCTCCAATGCAGCGACGCGCACCTGCACCAAATCCAAGAAATTCATAGGAAGAGTATTGTCTTTCTAAAAAACGTTCTGGTTTAAATTTTGTAGGTTCGGGATACAAATCTTCACGACGATGCAAATTATAAATACCGCCAACTACTACTGTTCCTGGTTCTAAATTATGTCCCAACAATTCCACAGGTTGTTGTACTACTCTAGGAAATGTGGTCATAGTTACCGGACAAATACGTATAGTTTCGCTACAAATAGCAGTTAAATAAGGTAGCCGAAACACCTCCATCGGATCTGGATTTTCACCTAAATTATCAATTTCTGCCAGCAGTTTTTTACCGACTTCAGGTAAGTGATGAATCCAATATAATGCCCACGATATAGCCGATGAAGAGGTTTCGTGCCCCGCGAACAATACAGTTATTAAATCATCGCGCAACTCTTTATCCGTCATCGCTTGCCCTTCTTCATCCCTGGCTTGCATCAGCATAGAAAGAACATCAATCCTATCTGCATTAGGATGATTGTGACGTTCGGCAATTTCGGCGTAAATTAAATCGTCAAGCTGTTTCCGCAAACGAACAAATTTACCCCAAATACTCCAAGCCCCCAAATCTTTTTGTAAAGCAGGGAAAAGTAGGAAACTAGCAGTTAAAGGTGAAGCCACACCATCCAACATCGATACTAATAGATGTTTAATTTGTCCGTAACGCTCTCCTTCCGACAAACCAAATACAGCCCCTAAAATAATTTCTAAAGAAATATCTAAAGTTGCTTCACGAACTGAAAATGTTTTGTTTGCAGGTAAATTTGCAAAAACTTGGTTGGTACGATCGCACATCAATTCCGCATAAGAGTGCATCCGCTTTCCGTGAAAAGACGGCATCATTAACTTTCGCTGCCGCTTGTGGCGATCGCCATCTAAAATCACCAAACCATATTCCCCAATTATCGGCTCGAATGTTTTGTTAGTTTCTCCTAATGCTGCAAATTCTTTTGTGTCGTTGCTAAAAACTTGTTCTATCCCTTTAGGATGATTTACAAACACTAAGGTATTACCAAAACCAACCACTTCCGCTGTATAAATATCGGGATATTGCCGAGCCGCCTTTTCCATATATGCTACAGGATCGGCTATCCACTGCACCTTTTGGAGAAAGGAGGGAGTTTTGAAAGTATTAGGCAATTTCATTTAGATTACCTTTTGAGTCTATGTATTTTTATTTACGTATAATCACATAGTTATACAGAATAATCTATATCTCTTTAGATGGATTGACTAAATATAAGATAAATGTGTAAAAGTTAGTTTCTAAGTTAGTAAAGTTGATTTTTAATCTATATTTGAAACCAACAAAAGGCTTGTGAAACAACGAAAATTCAACAGATAGAGCAATTTGCATTTCCATAGTGAACTATTAGTATTTTGAAGCAACGGAAATTTAGAAATATATTTATCTCTATAAAAAAGTTACTTATGTTAAATCTACTTAATAAGTAATTGATAATTTGTTTAATAAAGATACAGATATTTATATAAACAGAAGGCATTTTTACTGCTAATCCTAAATCAACAAACCATACTTCACCTGGTTTTAGGTTGATTCAGAATATCCAATACTTGCAGCGAGACTGTGCGCGGAGGTGAAATATCTAATGCATCACAATCAGCTAACTTGTAATTTCTTTAAATGCTGATAAAAGTTGGGTTACGGCGCATTTAAACCCCTCGTTAACGATCAAATTACTCGTGCGCCTAACCCAACCTACGAATTTATTTATTAAATAAACAAAAAAATAACCCACGCAGGTGGGTTTTGCTTGTATAGACGCGGTTTCAACCGCCAGATATTTTATTAATTCCTAACTCCTAACTCCTAACTCCCAGCAGGCAACTGCTTCCTTTCGACTTCTTCACTCACCAAAAGTTCTCTCAAAACTCTTGCTGCTGCTTTCTGTGCGATTTGGGAAGCAATTTTTTGTCCTATAGTTTGGACGTTTGGATTAACTGCAAGCTTACTTACTTGTTCAATAGTTTTCGATAAATCAAAGTTACCGCCTTCTTGCAGAATTTTGATGATATTTTTAATATGCTCTAAGGTTTCTTTTTCTTCACTAGATGCGCCAGGAACTTCAGTAATTGCAGTAACACCAACTCTTTCTCTTAATAGATGAGTAAAGTTGTGCATTACGTTTCTACTTGCTGCATCGACTCCTTTAAATAACTCGTCTACTAATTTAGTCCGAATAAATGCACCGCGCTCGGATGCTAAGAATTCTAAACCTTGATCTAATGCACTGCTAGAATCATAATCATATGAATTACGAGCATTTTTCAATAGGTTTTCTAAGCGATTCCAGCGAAAACGACCATCTTTAAATAGTAAGTCTTTTAATGATGCTCTTAATTCTGGTGATGGATCTGTTAATAATCTTTTAGAAACGTAAGGATATGCTTCGCTAAGAACTTTAAAACTGGGATCAATATATATCGCTACACCTTCCAATGTTACCAAAGAACGAATAATCAAAGCGTAATAAGGAGGTACGCGGAAGGGATATTCGTACATTAATTCCGATAAATCATCGGTGATGGTTTTAATATTTAAATCCGCAACGGAAGCACCTTGAGCATCGGCGAATACTCTCGAAAATGCGGGAATAATCGGGGTTAAATCGACATCCGGCGTAAGAAAATCTAATTTAACGTAGTCGTGAGCTAAAGCGTCAAAATCGCGGTTAACTACGTGAACGATCGCCTCAATTAAACCGTAACGCTGCTGTGGTTGAATTTCGCTCATCATTCCGAAGTCTAGATAAGCTAATTTTCCGTCGTAGGTAGCTAATAAGTTACCTGGATGCGGATCTGCGTGGAAAAATCCGTGTTCTAATAATTGACGTAGAGAACATTGAACCCCTACTTCTACTAAATAACGAGCATTTATACCTAAAGCGGCGATTTCGTTTACTTGAGTTAATTTAAGTCCGTTAATCCACTCCATCGTCAATACACGACGGTTGGTATATTCCCAGTATATTTTGGGAACGTAAACGTCTTTTAAATGACCGTAAAGCTCGAAGAAACGCTCGGCATTTTCGCCTTCGTTAACGTAATCCATTTCCTCAAAGATACGCTCGCCTAATTCATCGAGAATACCTACTAAATCGCTTCGCACCTGCTTGATAGCTTTTTGTCCCCAAGCTGCCAAACGACGCAATATATATAAGTCAATGGTTATACGTTCGCGTAAGTCAGGACGTTGAACTTTAACGGCGACTTCTTCACCAGTGCTTCTTAGCCTACCTCGATAAACTTGTCCTAAAGAAGCTGCGGCGATTGGATCTGGTGTAAGGTCGGTATAAATTTCTTCCGGACGCGCACCAATTTCTTCTTCAATAAACTGATAAGCAAGCTCGTTGGGAAAAGGCGGTAATTTATCTTGTAGCTGAGTAAATTCTTCTAAATACACCGGAGGAACTAAATCCGGTCTTGTGGACAATGCCTGTCCGATTTTAATATAAGCTGGCCCCAACCTTGTCAACAATTCTCGCAATTGAACTGCACGACGACGGTCAGTTTTTACTTTTTTTCCAAGTTTACTATCGAACCACACACCGAAAGTAAAGGCGATCGCGGGAGCTAAAACGGTAAATATCCGTCCCCAAACCTGCAAAGGTCTTTTTTTATAGTGCGCGGCGATTCCTAAAGCATCGTAACGCAATCCTAAATGTTCGCTTGTTGTCTGTTCTAACAAACTACTCTTTCGGCGTTCTATTGAAGTTGGGAATTCAACAGTAGTAGTATCTACTTTATTTTCTGCAAGCACTAATTTTGTCTCTTGTGGTGTGGATTTTGGAGGAACTGTCTTCATATTCATGAATTTATCGCACGGCAGTTCAAAAGTTAAGTATTGTAACAATTGCTTTCACAAGTGTAACTTATAAGGTCAAAGGTAAAAAGTTGTGAGTGAGGAGTTAGGAGTTAGGAATTAGGAATTAGGAATTAGATTTTTTCTATCTTGCCTCCCTTTCTCCCGCTCTCCCATATCCTTTTCCTATGCCCAATGCCCTATGCCCAATGCCCAATAATAAATTATTACCTTCAACCTTTCTTTTTCTTTAACCTTTGACATGCAGACCTTTAACCTTCTAAACTAAATTTGGTACGCTTGTTCGTAAGTTTTTTATAAAATATTAATAAACGTAACTATTTGAGGTTGTTTGCGTTCAATTTCTAGTATCTCAAACTGTGGAACTATCCGCGTCTGCCTTAACGGAGAATTTGGCTGAATGTTGCTCTCCCTTTATATAGAGAACTTTGCTTTAATTGACAAGTTAGATTTGGAATTCGGTGCTGGGTTAAATGTACTTACAGGTGAAACCGGCGCTGGTAAATCGATTATTCTTGATGCGATCGATGCTGTATTGGGTGGAAAAGTCTCTAGTAGAGTAATTCGTACTGGTAGCAAACGAGCGTTGATAGAAGGTACTTTTACTTCTAATTCTGCTTTGGCTGCTTGGTTAACCGAACAAGAAATTGATTTACTCGATGAAAATTCCGTAGTGATCGGTCGTGAAGTTACTGCAACTACCAGTAGTGTCCGCAGTCGTTCGCGGGTAAATGGTGTGTTGGTAAATCGCCAGTTGATGAACAGTTTGCGGGAACGTCTGGTGGAAATTACCGCTCAAGGACAAAATGCACTGGTAGGGCAATCTACGCAGGTTCGTAACTGGTTGGATTCCTATGGTGGTGATGGGATAACGAAGCAGCGTTCGTTTGTGGGTGCTGCTTTCAGTCGCTATCATGAAGCGCATTTATTGTTAGAGCGTCGTCGTACTTCGGAACGGGAACGTTTACAGAAGCTGGATTTATTGACTTATCAAGCTAAAGAATTGGGAGAGGCAAATCTTGATGAACCCAATGAATTAGACAAGCTTTTACAAGAGCAAGAACGTCTAAATCATGTTGTTGAATTGCAACAGATGAGTTACAAAGTATACGAAGATTTATATCAAAGTCATGGCGGGGGTTCCACAGCTACAGACTTGCTGGGAAACAGCGAAGGTACCTTAATGAATATGGTAGAGTTCGACACTGAGGAATTACAGCCATTATTAGAATTAATTAGAGATGCTCAGTCAGCGGTTACGGAAGTTGCCAGACAAATTAATGCTTATGGAGACGCTTTAGAGGCAGATCCTCAAAGGTTGGATGAGGTAGAAGAAAGAATCCGGGAATTAAAGCAGATTTGCCGTAAATATGGGCCGTCGCTCGCTGAAGTTATCGAACATTACAACGGTATTCAAGCGCAATTAAATGAACTTAACGATGGTGAGAAAAGCATTGAAAGTTTAGAGAAACAGGAACAGGAATGCTTGGATAAACTGACTTGTGAATGCAGCAAACTAACTAAATTGCGTAGCGCCACAGCAGCTTTATTAGAAGCAGAAATTATTAGTCAACTTAAACCCCTAGCAATGGACAAAGTGCAATTTAAAGTTGAGTTAGCACCCATTGCTCCCACTGCAAACGGCAGCGATAAAGTCAGCTTTTTGTTTAGCCCGAATCCAGGTGAACCGCTGCAACCCTTGTCGGAGACTGCTTCTGGTGGTGAAATGAGCCGCTTTTTACTTGCATTGAAAGCTACTTTCTCAGCTTCAGATAGTCCAGGAACAATGGTATTTGACGAAATTGATGTTGGCGTTTCCGGTAGAGTAGCTCAAACTATCGCTGAGAAATTACATCAATTAAGTTTGCAGCTTCAGGTATTGTGCGTTACTCACCAACCATTAGTAGCGGCAATGGCTGACAGGCATTTTCATGTTAATAAACAGGTTATTAATCAGTTAAAAGGCGAAAAAGAAAATAACGGACATGGCGAAGAGCGTACAGTAGTTAGAATTACGTCTCTGGATAATTTAACTAAGCGACGAGATGAACTAGCGCAGTTAGCTGGTGGGAAATCAGCAAATGATGCTGTAGCTTTTGCCGATTCTTTATTAGCTAAAGCAGCGACTCATCGAGAAGGGAAAGAGAAAGGGAAAGCAAGGAAGAAGAAAACGTAACTATAGTAATTAATGTAGAGACGTAGCATTGCTACGTCTCCTAAATTGCTGCATCAAAAATCTGTTGAGCGGTTAAATTTAGCTGGGGAAAGGTAGGGGAAATAATTTTGTTCTCACCTCGAAACTGATTAAAGCTATATTCACCATTAACAAGTTCGCATACAAAAATGGTAGGTTGTTTTGGATCGCCAATAAATTTTTTCCCTCCTAGAGCTGCATAATCAGCAATCCAATACTCTGGAATACCCATTTCCTCGTAGTCAGCTAACTTCTTGTAATAATCATCGCGCCAGTTAGTAAGGCACTGCGTTGCGGAGGTTCCCTCCGTTGTAGCAAGTGCCGTACTTACAACCTCAACCACTAATGGAATTGATGCAGGTTGAGAAACTGTAGATTCTTGGTCCAAAGTGGTTCGTTATCTAAGTTATCCAGATTTAATAACAAAACATCTGGTGAGTAAGCAGAATCTGCAAATTCGGGTTTAACAAACGCAGTTTTAGGTATAGTGAAAGGTAAATCAAGCCTATCAAACTCTACAGTTAGCTTACGCGCTATGAATCCTACAACTTTTTCGTGCTTTCCGGTTGGTGGTGGCATCTCAACAATTACTCCATCCCGTAATTCATAACGTATTCCCGTATTTGGATACCAATCAATAAATTCTTCAAAAGTTATTAGTTTAGGTATTGCTTGAGCCATAGCTTTTTACTTTATATTAATAAACCATATTTAGGTCGTAGTGACAAAATAATTTGATATTAATACATTAATAGTACATGATATAAATAATATTTGGCTGACTACTTATTAGTCTTGAGCTAATCCTAATATTTTTAATCAAGTCAGCATTAAGATAGATAGATATACAATTTATGCCCTACAAAGATTTTACTATTTCCGAAGTAACACAAAAATTTGATTTAACATTAGTTGGAGATGAAAATTTTCTTCCAGAAACCGAACCCGTTTCACCAAGTGCTTACATAGCAGAATTTTTAGAAGAAAGCATTCCTTTAGCAGTTGCAATGGGTTCGGAAAAAGCACGTTCTGAATTAATTATTAGTCCGATTTTGTTTGAAGTCAGAAAGAGTTTGAATAAAGAAATCAGCTTTTTTTCTGGTGAAGAATTTGACGTTGATAAAAACTTAGGATTAACGGGCTATTGCGATTTTATTATTAGCCTATCTCCCGAACAGTTATTTATTGAAGCCCCAGCATTTGTAATTATAGAAGCGAAAAAAGAAAACTTCAAAGATGCTTTAGGACAGTGTATTGCACAAATGGTTGCCGCACAAAAATTTAACGAGAAGCATGATGAATCGATATCGGTTATTTATGGAAGCGTTACTAATGGAAATATATGGAATTTTTTGAAATTAGAAGAAGATATTGTCACCATTGATTTTACCGAATATAGAATTTTGCCAGTAGAACAATTATTAGGAACTTTAGTATGGATAGTGCGCGATGGGTTGGATTGATTTTAAAATAAATAAAGATGATGGTGCGTTACGCTGCGCGATAACACACCCTACAAAGCGCTTTTTGCGGTTAATAATAAAATATTAATTACTACAAATTACCAATCAAAATGACATCAACACTCACCAGAAACTCTACCGAAACCAATCAAATACCAGCCGGTGGTACAAACCCAAATCAATTTGATGTACTCGAAGCTTGGTACCCAATTCATTATATTGACGACTTAGATAAATCTAAACTTACCCGCTTTACTATTCTCAATAAAGACGTAGTTATTTGGTGGGATAAACAAACTTCTGCTTGGCGAGTTTTTGAAGATAAATGTCCTC
>CAYMZW010000156.1:0-13728 GCA_964395005.1 uncultured Rivularia sp. | reverse complement strand
GATATTACAATCTTCAGGAATCTTTACTGCAACTGTTTCAAGTTTCATAATCTATGTGAACTTATTAGAGAATACTTGTAAATGATTATTTTTTTGTTGTAATAATCTTTATTTATAGTAAAAAATAATTATGAGGAAGTTGTGAGTATACTTAGGAATTCAGAATTAATGAAGATGTTATCTCCTGCATAAATGTTTTACCTCACAAAATCTTCAAATTGTCATGTTTTATAATCAAGCATTCATTCAAACACTTACTAAAAACATTCTGGATTTACATTCACTTATTACATACAACCTTCATTATAGAAACACTTATTAAACAATACGTAAGTTAATTCAAACAAATTAAGTAAAAACTATAACATCCAATTTTTATTGTACAAATGTAAAGCAATTGCCATGCCATAATCAATCATGAAATATACTTATATTGATACAGTTACAGCCACGCCCATAAAATTGTTTCAGCTAATCTAATACATAATCAAATTATAAAATTACAAATCAAAGTAAATTTATTACCTATGGGGAATACAAAATGAAGCATGATAGTTTGCAAAGCCCGCAATCATCTCCACCCCAGAAAATTCAAGAAGAAACTAATCTAGCTATTCAACAACAAGATTCTCTTGATTTACCGTCGAACGATACTGAATTAGTAAACAATCAGACAATAACCAATCCTCGCCAAAAGCCGAGGTGGCGAATTTGGCTGTATTTACTCTTAGGAGTTGGTATTCTTGCAATAGGTGGCATATTATTCCGACAGTCACAAAATAATCCCCAGGAAATACTAACCCAAGCCGCAGAGCCAGCACGCTTGAGCGTGAGAGCAACAGAAGTCAAAATTCAACCTTTACAACAATTTGTTTTTGGTGATGGTTATGTCTCAGCAGTACGAGGAAAGCACCTGACTTTTGAAACTTCAGGAACCATTACTTATATCAAAAAAATTAATGGACGGGAGTTACGAGAAGGAGATTTTGTCAAAGCGGGAGAATTACTTGCAAAAGTTGACGATCGCAAACTCAGAGCAGAGCTAGCACAAGCACAAGCTCAAACGGCTGAAGCAGAAACCCAAAGAGTAGCAGCACAAGCTAATATTTCCCAAGGGAATGCATCTGTAGAACAAGCAAAAGCAGATGTAATTAGAACCCAAGCTGATTTGGAAGCAGCCCAAGATGCTTATCGATTAGCGAAATCGGAACTAAAACGGCGTGAGAAACTATTCGCAGAAGGAGCTATTTCTATCTCGGATGTTGATGTCTACAGAAATAAAGCAAAAGACGCTTCAGCAAAAGTAAAAGCCGCTCAAGCTCAAATAACTGCCGCTCAAAGTCAAGTCAAATCTTCTCTAAGTCAACTTGAATCAGCAAAGTCTCAACTTGAATCAACAAAAGCCACCATCGCTTCAGCTCGTGCGGGACAAATTCGCTCTAGCGTTCAAATGGAAGACACGGTAATTCAAGCACCTTTTAATGGTACTGTCGCCCACATGAATATCCGAGAAGGTGACTACTGGACAACCCAAAGGTTACAAGTTACCGGGGAGTATCAAAATGTTGTTGATTCGGTGCCGATGATTTTGATTGACCCTAAAGCATACGAGGTCAGACTAAAACTACCAGCTTTTGACGGTACTTTAGTACGTCCCGGTCAATCAGCCTATGTGGTGTTAGACAAGGATATGAGTGCAGCCTCTACCAAAGGAATGTCACAACAAACCTTAGTTCGTCTTGCTAGAGCTAGAGGTCGAGTATTTTCGGTTAGCCCCTCAGTTTCTCCAGGTGAACGTGCAGTAGAAGTGGTTGTTCGTTTAGATGGGGGAATAAAAAATGTACGGGATGGAGAGCGAGTTTCCGCATGGATAGCAGTAGAAGAAAACCCCACAGCCCTTGCAGTTCCTCCAGATGCAATTATTTACCGCGACCAAAAACCCCATGTTTTTGTAGTCGATAAAGAGAAACAAATAGTTAAACTGCGTCCGATAGAAGAAGGAATTCGCGGAATTTCTCAGCAAGAAATTAAAAGTGGTGTTCAACCGGGAGAATTAGTTGTCACTGAAGGACGAAATCGTTTAGTTGATGGCACACCTGTGGAGGTTGTAGGGAGATGAGGGATAGGAAAAGTTAGGAGTTATGAGTTAGGAGTTATGAGTTATGAGTTACCAATTACCAATTCTTAATTCTCAATGCCCAATGCCCCATGCCCAATGCCCAATACCCAATGCCCAATGCCCCATGCCCAATTTAATATACTATGACTTCTGAATTAGCCAAAGAACGGAATGGCAAGCATGATGATGTATCTGATGTCAGTGGTGCTTCTGGTTTAGCTAAGTTCTTTTTTCTGAAAACAGTTTTTGGTATTCTGCTAATAATTTTGCTCGTCTTTGGCGGGTTAATGGCTTATCAATCAATGATTAAAGAAGCCGATCCAGATATCAAAATTGCTAAAGCAATGATTACCACTACCTGGGGAGGAGCAGATCCAGAAACTATTGAATCTCAAATTACAGACAAGATTGAAACAGAACTTAAATCCCTCAAAGGATTAAAAAAAGTTGAAAGTTCTTCGTTTAATGGTGTTTCTCAAATTAGTGTCGAATTTGTTGCCAATGCTGATGTCACCGAATCAATACAGTTATTACGACAAAAGGTAGATGACGCAGAACCAGAAATTAATTCCGAGGCTGACAAACCGAAAATTGAGCAACTATCCGTTCAAGATGTCCCAATTCTGACTGTTGCTCTTTATGGTAAATTAGACCCTCCGGTTTTAAGTAGAGCCGCAGAAGATATTCAAGAAAGATTAGAAAAAGTCCCTGGAGTGCGGGAAGTTGATTTAGCCGGACAGCGGGAAGAAGTTATTCACGTACAGCTTATACCTAGTCGTCTCAGTGCTTTGGGTATTTCGCCTACAACCGTGAGCAACCGGATTCAAACTGCAAACCGCGATATGCCTTGGGATCAAATTGAAAATGCCCAAATAGGTTCCCAAGTGCGTCTGTTCGGAAGATTTCGCACTCTAGAAGATTTGGGTAGTTTGCCTGTTGCCCGCTTGGGTGGTAATGAAGGTAGAGTAGTACGCTTAGATGAAGTTGCTCAAATTCGTCGGGATTTAGAAAGGGAAAAAACCCGTGCTTTTATTAGTTGGCAAGGTTCAGAATTTGAACCAGTAGTTAATTTAGAGGTTGTCAAGGTACCGGGTTCTGACACAATAAATGTAGTTAATAATGCTTTGCAAGAGTTGGAATCTCTGAAGAAAGACCCAAATACCTGGCCTCATAGTATGGGTTATCGCGTCACTTCTAGGGATGACGAAACTATTGAGAAAGACCAAAATGATTTGATTAGTAATGTTATTCAAGCGGTAATTTGTGTTTTTATTATTTTATTTTTTGCCTTAACTTGGCGAGAAGCTTTGATTGCTGGCTTATCGATTCCCCTAACTTTTTTGGGAGCAATATTTATTCTGTGGTTAACCGGACAAACCCTTAATAGCATGATTTTGTACGGGATGGTATTAGCATTGGGTTTATTGGTAGATGTATTTATTTTGATGATGGAAGGGATGCATGATGGGTTGTTTGTTGAAGGTTTAAGTTTTGACGCTTCAGCTTTAAAAACAATTAAAACCTATGCCGGACCAGCTTTTTCCGGTCAAATGACAACTATTTTGGCAATGGCTCCCTTGATGGCAATTAGCGGTACTATGGGTAAATTTGTCCGCTTGATGCCGATTACAGCAATTATTTGTTTAATACTGAGTTATATCATTGCATTACTAGTAGATATCCCTTTATCGCGTTTTCTTTTGGGTAACGTCAAAGGAGGAGCGAAAAAAACCCGCATTGATAAATTTACAGAATGGTTTTCCCAAAGATTTACCCGTTGGAGTTTAACTTTTACAGTACGTAACAAAGCCACTTCCGGAGCTTGGATTGCTGGGGCGATCGCACTATTTATCTGCGCTTTATTCGCAGCATCGCAGCTACCTGGAACACTTTTCCCTGACAATGACAGACGCAACCTGAGTATTAATGTAGAATTACCAGCTACAGCAACTTTGAATCAATCTGGGGAAGTAGCTGATGATTTAGGAGAAATTTTACGCTCCAAAAATTACTTTGAAAGTGTCACCAAATTAGTTGGACAAAAAAGTAATTTAGTCCAAGAAAGTGGAATGAAACCCAATCAAGATAATTATTTACTGGGATTCTCAACGGTATTTACCAAAGAAGAGGAGCGTAAATTACCATCCTATGAATATCTAGATGAACTACGCACGGAATTAACTCAAGCACTACGTCGTTATCCTGGTGCATCCATAGTTGTAAATAGTCCCGGTACTGGAGAAGGTGGGGACCCCATTGCAGTAGAACTAAAAGGGAAAGATATGGAGAAACTACGGCAAATTTCCGGGGAAGTTCAACTTGCATTACGTCAAATAGAAGGTACTCAAGATGTCCGCGACGGCTTAGGAGATATGCGCTCAGACATTAAACTCCAACCCCGACGGGAAGCAATGGATTTCTATGGGATTACTCAGGATGATTTGGCAATGCAAGGACGTTATATTATGACCGATAACGATATTGGTGATTATCCCATCGGTGGTGGCGAAGATGATTTAGAAATTCGTCTTTCGACAGCATTCCCTTCCCGTCAAGGTGCTGTGGGTGGTCCCACTCGTCGCGATGAGTTAACAACGATTCGATTATTTTCTCCAGAAAAAGGAGCAATATCAAGAGGTACTGTACTTGATGTTGAAGAAGGTGTAGCTCCTCTATCAATCACCCATACAGATACAGAACGCACAGTTACAGTTTATTCCAAAACCAAAGAGAGGACTGTTGGTGAAATTTTGGCAGACTTAAAGCCAAAGTTAGACCAAATGAAGAAAACATGGGACGCTGGATATGATTACAGCTTTGGTGGTGAAGCAGAAACTCAAAGCGAAACCTTTGGTTCGGCAATTCAAATGTCCTATGTAGCGCTGTTTTTAGTTTTCTCGGTACTGGTGCTGCAATTTGGTTCGTTTACCCAACCATTTATTATTATGCTCTCCATTCCTTTTGCTTTTATTGGCACCTTTGGAGGTTTCTCTTTATTCCAAATTCCTCTTTCATTTCCTGCGGTTATCGGTATTATCTCTTTGGTGGGGATTGTAGTTAATGATGCCATTGTCATGGTGGAAACCATGAATAAACATCGGAAGAATGGCATGAAAGTACGACAAGCAGCAGCTCACGGTGCATCTGATAGATTGCGTCCTATATTAACTACAAGTATCACTACTATTGTTGGTTTACTTCCTTTGGCAATCAGCGATGCAGTATGGTTTCCTTTGTGTATGGCGATTATTTTTGGTTTGTGTGCATCGACTTTGATTGCATTGTTGGTGATTCCCTGTTTATATTTGCAGTTAACGCCGAATAGTTAGCTTAATAAATAGGTTCGTTTTCCTCACAAAATCCTCAAATTTATTATTTAATCTTTAAGTTGTACACGAGCAAGCCCACATCATACCAGGAGATAGCCATGACTGCTAAATCTGATTTCCTCTATCCTCACTCTTCTTTTCACGGAGAAGTCAAACCAGAGAATTTGGTATTCGATGCAAATCTCCAAGAATTTGCTCATAAAGCAAGCTATATTTGTAACCTTGAAACCAATGGTAAACTTTCGCCAGAAGACGCATATCAAGAAATAAAGAAACTTTGGAAGCAATTGAAAAATAGTAAAAAGCAACTTCAAATAGGTGAAAACCCTTTTCAAAGTAATACATAAAATCAATCCAGCTTTTATGTAACAAAAACTTTTGCGAAGGAATGAATAGACATGACTGTGCTAAATAAAACTAACTTCGGTAAAGTTGTTTCAGTCAGGGGTAGCGTAATTGATGTTGAGTTTTGCGAATGTCTTCCAGAAATTTATACTCAGTTGAGAGCAGGTGAAGACGAGCAAATAATTATCGAAGTTGTCAGTCATGTAAGCGATGAAATTGTTAGAGGTATCGCTTTAACTCCAACTTCTGGTTTAGCTCGTAATTCTACAGTGGTCGATACAGGACATTCCCTGCAAGTACCTGTAGGTAAACGCTTGCTGGGTAGAATGTTCAATGTATTTGGAGATGCTATTGATGGGAAAGAATTCTTAAGTGATGGAGAATGGCGTTCTATACATCAAGCTTCTATCTCGCTTTCCCAACAATCAACAAAATCGGAAATATTAGAAACTGGAATTAAAATCATTGACGTGCTTGCACCTTTGGAAAGGGGAGGTAAAGCCGGGTTATTTGGTGGGGCTGGTGTTGGTAAAACGGTTTTGATTACCGAAATGATTCATAATATGGTCAGCCAGCATTCGGGAATAAGCTTGTTTTGCGGTATCGGCGAACGCAACCGCGAAGCAGAAGAACTTTATCGAGAAATGCAAGATGCTGGTGTTTTGGATAACACGGTTTTAATGTTCGGTCAGATGAACGAACCTCCGGGAGCAAGGTTTCGTGTAGGTCACGCAGCTATGACTATGGCTGAATACTTCCGCGATGATGCCCGACAGGATGTATTACTTTTAATAGATAATATTTTTAGATTTATTCAAGCTGGACAGGAAGTTTCCGGTTTGATGGGACAATTACCTTCTCGTGTCGGCTATCAACCGACTCTAGCAACGGAATTAGCAGAATTAGAAGAACGAATCAGCAGCAGTAACAAAGGTGCAATTACCTCAGTACAGGCAGTTTACGTTCCAGCAGACGATTTTACAGATCCAGCAGCAGTTCACACCTTCGGTCATTTATCGGCATCAATTGTATTATCCCGCAAACGTTCCAGTGAAGGGTTTTATCCAGCAGTTGATCCTTTGCGCTCTAGTTCTAAAATGTTAACGCCGACAATTGCAGGTAAACATCATTATCAAATAGCCCAAGCAGTGCGTCAAACTCTAGCCAACTATGAAGATTTGAAAGATATTATCGCCATGTTAGGGATTGAAGAGTTATCGGTAAATGATAGAAAAACAGTTTACCGAGCGCGTCGATTAGAAAGGTTTTTAACTCAGCCGTTCTTTTCTACAGAACAGTTTATCGGAAGAGCAGGTAAGTTGGTGAGTTTATCAGCAGCACTCGACGGTTGCGAGCGGATTTTGCATGATGAATTTTCCGAATATCCAGAATCAGCACTTTACATGATTGGGGGGATTGATGAAGTTGAATAATTGGAATTGGGGATTGGGGATTGGGGATTGGGCATGGGGCATTGAGTCTCGTTACAAGGCTCTGCCTTGTAATGCGTTTTACGAGGCTCTGCCTCCCTCCGCTCTGAAGGCAGAGCCTTCCGCGCTTCGGTTCCCAGCCAGAGACTGGGAACCAGTAACAAACTCCTAACTCCTAACTCCTAACTCATAACTTTTAATATGATGCATTTAAAAATATTACTACCAACAGAAGTATTAATAAACGAAACTGCGAGCAAAATTACTGCTGAAGCTGAAAATGGCTGTTTTTGTTTGTTACCAAATCATGTTGATTTTGTCGCTGGATTGGTTCCGGGATTGTTGTTGTTTGAATCAAGTGAGGGAGAAGAAGTTTTTTTAGCAGTTGATAAAGGAATTTTAGTTAAATGCGGTTCTGAGGTGTTGGTGTCGGTACGAAATGCTATCAGGGGAACTGATTTAGAAACTTTGAAAAATACTGTGGAACAAGAGTTTAATTCCTTGGATGAAAAAGAACAGATGACTCGTAACGCATTGGCGAAATTAGAAGCTAGTTTTATACGCGGTTTTCTGGAAGTGGGAGGAAAACATGAAATCTAAGAAACCTCACGAACCTTGGGAGGATTTTGAGGAACAGATTAGCGCTAAATCAAAACGTAAGTTGAAAGCGCGAAAGGAAGGAAACCACACTGTTTGGTTTGGTTTGGGTATGTTTGGCATTGTTGGTTGGTCGATTGCCATTCCAACTTTGCTCGGTATTGCGTTAGGAATTTGGATTGATACTAAGTTTCCGAGTCAATATTCTTGGACTTTGATGTTGCTGTTTGTTGGTGTTGTTTTTGGTTGTATAAATGCTTGGTATTGGATTCAACGCGAGCGTAGCGATGATTGAGTCAGTGCAGACTTTACCGCTAGTAATTTTATTAATGGGTGTGGCTCTTACCCTTGCCATTTTAGTTAAGACTTTACTCGCAAAAATTGGCATTCCTGCATTGATTGGCTATTTAACTTTGGGATTTCTGTTGAAATTGGCAGATGTGGAATGGAATTTTCTTTCAACACAAGCAGAAGAAATTTTCGAGTTTCTCGCCGAAATTGGAATTATTTCGCTGCTATTTCGTGTAGGCTTGGAAAGCGATTTATTAGGATTGCTACGTCAGTTACCTAAAGCACTGGGAATTTTAATTGGTGATGTTTTAATTAGTGGTTTTTTTGGTTTTGTTACTGCTTATTTTTTATTACAAATAGGTCTAATTCCTAGTTTATTTATTGCTGTAGCCTTCACTGCAACTAGTGTAGGTGTTTCGGTGAGCGTTTGGCGAGAAAAAAACGCGATTCGTTCTCGCAATGGTGAAATTCTGCTGGATGTAGCGGAGATGGATGATATAGCTAGCGTTATTTTAATGGCTTTGCTGTTTGCAGTTGCTCCTTCTTTACACAATGGTACTACAGTACCTTTATTTCCCACTCTTATCCTGACATCCAAAGTATTTTTGATTAAAGCAATTGCTTTTGCTGCTTTTTGTCTGTTATTTTCACGTTACGTTGAAAGAAATTTGACTAAGTTTTTTAGCAAAATAGAAAAACCACCCGACCCCATGTTAGAAGTAGTTGGAGTGGGCTTTGTGATTGCTGCACTTGCTGGATTGCTGGGTTTCTCTGTTGCTATTGGCGCATTTTTTGCCGGACTTTTATTCAGCCGCGATTCAGAAGCGGTGAAAATGGATGCTTCTTTCGGAGCTTTATATGAACTTTTTACACCATTCTTTTTTATCGGTATCGGCTTGAATATTGACCCCCGTGCATTAAATACAGGTTTAGCAATCGGTTCAATTTTGCTGATAGCCGCAGTTCTCGGTAAGTTAATTGGTGCCGGAATTCCAGCTTTTTTTGCTACAGATTGTACTGGTGCGACACTGATTGGTTTGAGCATGATTCCCAGAGCCGAAATTTCGATGATTGTCATGCAGCGAGGATTGATATTAGGAGATTGGGCTGTTCCTTCTAATGTATTTGCTGCAATGGTTTTTGTTTGTGCAGTAACCAGCGTCATAGTACCGATTTTTCTCAATTCTTTACTCGGTAAATTACAACTTCAGGAGGAATAAAAATGAATTATTCTATGCATCTATTCTTAGCCTTAACTTTTGGTTTTGCGATTGGAATTTTTTACTTTAGCAGTCTTTGGGTAACAGTTAGACAGCTACCAACCACACAGCAGCCAATATTATTAATTGTAGGTAGTTTGCTCGGTCGTTTAAGTATTGCTGTACTTGGCTTTTACTTAATTATGGATGGAAGCTGGCAACAATTACTAATTGCTTTATTAGGCTTTGTTTTAGCACGCAGTATTTTAATTAGACGTTGGAAACCGAGGACTTTTTTACGTTGAGTGTTTTATTAAGTTAAAAGAATACTGATTGAAATAACCGCAGAGAACACAGAGAGCGCAAAGGTAAGAGATAAAGAGAGGTAAGTCGTTTTTGCGGCTGAGCAACTAAGGGATAGTTAGAGGTTTTTTTAATCATGGAAATTAGTCCAGACAATATTATTTATTGGCAATCTGGTGCAATTACTTTAAATGCTACGATTGTGTTTACTTGGGTCGTAATGGCATTTTTGGTAATAGTTTCTTGGTTGGTAACTCGTAATTTATCACCAAATCCGAAGATATCCCGATGGCAAAGTTTATTAGAAATAATCGTTGAGGGAATAGCGAATCAAATTCATGAAGTCAGTCAACAAGAAGCTAGAAGATATATCGGTTTTATTGGTACTTTATTTCTATTTATTGCCGTTTCAAATACCCTAACGATTGTACCCGGATATCAACCACCAACGGGTTCGCTTTCGACAACAACAGCTTTAGCTTTGTGTGTATTTGTAGCCGTACCGTTATTTGGTTTTATGAAACGCGGCTTTTTTGGGTATTTAAGAAATTATATTCAACCGACAATATTTATGTTGCCATTTAATATTATCGGCGAATTTTCTCGCACTTTAGCATTAGCGGTGAGATTATTCGGCAACATTATGAGCGGTACCATGCTTGTAGCAATTCTTTTATCCCTAGTACCGTTGTTTTTTCCAATTGTCATGCAGCTATTAGGATTAGTATTCGGACTTATTCAAGCATACGTTTTCGCAATGTTAGCAATGGTATATATTGCTTCGGCTACGAGTACTCAAAAACAAAATTAGTAATTGTTATTTTTTGGTTGTTAGTTATTAATTGTTTAAGCAACTAACCACTAACCACTAACAACTAACCACTAACCACTAACAACAAACTATGGATAATCTTGGTTTAATTGGTATGGCATCGATTGTAACTGCTGGGTTAACAATCGCAATTGGTTCGATAGCACCTGCTTTAGGTGAAGGAATGGCTGTTGCTCGTGCTTTAGGTGCGATCGCCCAACAGCCGGATAAGGCAAACGTCATTACCCGCACGCTTTTCGTTGGTTTAGCAATGATTGAATCTACTGCTATCTATTGCTTTGTGGTAACGATGATTTTGTTATTCGTAAATCCGTTTTGGAACCATTTTAAGGGAGGCTAAACCGTGCTAATAAATTGGTTTACGGTTATCGCTCAAATAATCAACTTCCTGATTCTGGTTTTCTTACTTCAGCGCTTTTTATATAAACCCATAATGCAAACAATCAAAAAACGACAAACAATGATTGACGCAAGATGGGAAGATGCTGAAATTGCTCAACAAGAAGCTCAACGGGAAGCTGATACTTATCGTCAGCAGCAACAAGAATTACAGCAGCAAGAAGAAGCGATGACAGCACAAATGCTTCAAAAAGTTGAACAAGAACATCAACAACTTTTAGCTAAAGCACGTCGAAAAGTAGAAGAAATGCAGAAAAAATGGAAGGAAGCACTATTACAAGAAAAAACTGATTTTATTAGTTCCTTACGACAACAAATAGCAGAACAAACTAATCTAGTTGTACGTAAAGCTTTGCAAGATTTAGCAAATGCGGATTTAGAACAGCAAATAATTTCTAGTTTCACTCAACACTTACAAAATATTGATGAAAATCAAAGACAAATTATTGTTCAATCTTTTAAAGATACTCATCAACCAATAATTATTAAAAGCAGTTTTGAAATATCACCAGAAAATCGCCAAAAAATCATCCAAGCTTTGCAAATTCAAATTATCAACAATCATCCTTTAGAATTTCAAACTTCACCCGATTTAATTTGCGGTATTCAAGTCAAGCTAGCAGCATACGTAATTTCCTGGAATTTAGATGATTATTTACAAACATTAGAATCGCGCTTTCAACAGTTAGGAGTTAGTAGTTAGGCAACGGATAACTGGTTCCCAGTCTCTGGCTGGGAACCGAAGCGCGGAAGGCTCTACTGGTTCCCAGTCTCTGGCTGGGAACCGAAGCGCGGAATTACTGGTTCCCAGTCTCTGGCTGGGAACCGAAGCGCGGAAGGCTCTGCCTTCAGAGCGGAGGGAGGCAGAGCCTCGTAAAATGCATTACAAGGCAGAGCCTTGTAACGAGACTATTTCCCATCCCCAATGCCCCATGCCCCATCCCCAATCCCCATCATGATATTACAATCAGTTATAGAAGATACATTTTCCACTTTTGAACAAGTATTAAATAGTTACCATGCCCAGATAAATATCCGTGAAATTGGCAAGGTTATATCTGTAGGACGAAGTATTGCTCGTGTATCTGGCTTACCCAGCGTTAAAGCGGATGAATTGCTCTATTTTCCTAAATCTAATGCGAAAACACCTTTATTAGGAATTGCCTTTAATCTCGATCCCGATGAAATTGGGGTAATTCTATTAGGAGCAAGCGAGCATCTACAGGCAGGTGATGAAGTTTACCGAACAGGGAGAGTCATGGATGTGCCAGTAGGAGAGGCACTTCTGGGTAGAGTTGTGGATGTCATGGGTAATGTTTTAGATGAGGGGGGAAGTATTGAAATTACCAAACGTCTTCCTGTGGAACGGGAAGCTCCACCAATTATGAATCGCGCTCCAGTAACTCAACCTTTGCAAACTGGATTGAAAGTAGTAGATGCTTTAATCCCTATCGGTAGGGGACAGCGAGAATTAATTGTGGGTGATAGACAAACCGGAAAAACGGCGATCGCCCTCGATACGATTATCAACCAAAAAGATAAAAACGTTATCTGCGTTTATTGCGCTATTGGACAAAGAGCTTCAGCGGTAGCGAAAGTAATTGAAACTCTGCGACAACAGGGAGCAATGGAATACACGGTTGTTGTAGTCGCTTCCGGACAAGATTCTCCAGGATTACAATATATTACTCCCTATGGAGCCACGACGATGGCAGAGTATTTCATGGAACAGGGACACGATGTATTAATTATCTATGATGATTTTACCCATCATGCCAGGGCTTATCGAGAACTATCGCTGTTGCTGCGTCGTCCCCCCGGTAGAGAAGCTTATCCGGGAGATATTTTTTATATTCATTCGCGGTTGTTGGAGCGCTCAACCCATCTCAACTCGGAATATGGAGGTGGTTCTCTAACAGCATTACCAATAGTAGAAACACAAGCGCAGAATATTTCGGCATATATTCCTACCAACTTAATTTCTATCACAGACGGTCAAATATATCTGTCTCCAGACTTATTTCAAAAAGCTATTTTCCCTGCTATTGATGTAGGTAAGTCTGTTTCTAGAGTCGGCGGTAAAACTCAATTAAATGCTTACCGTGCTGTCGCTGGAGATTTAAGACTTTCCTATTCTCAATTCCAAGAAGTAGAAGTTTTCGCCCGTTTTGGTACGCAACTTGACGAACAAACTAAAAAAACTCTGATTAGAGGACAAAGAGTCCGAGAAATACTCAAACAATCACAGTCTCAACCATTATCAGTACCCGAACAAATAGCGGTACTTTTAGCGGTAACTAATGGTGTTTTTGACTCAATAGCTCTAGAAAAGATTGACGAAGTTAGTACAGCATTGTGTCGAAAAGTGAGGAGAGACTTATCATCTGTTTGTAAAAGTATTGAAACGGGTAAAAAATTAACCGACGAAGAATATCAAGCCATTTTGAAAATAGCCAGAGAAGTAATTAAGGAGTAAAAGTTATCATGCATCTTCCTGTTTTAGAAAATCTACCTTTGTTGAAGAATTTACCTTTTATAAACAACTCTAATAAACCGTACTGGGTAAAAATTAGAACGACTCAACCCAAATGTATTTATTTTTTTGGTCCTTTTGATAATCCTCAAGAAGCTAAACTTAATCAAAATGGTTATATCGAAGATTTAATACAAGAACAAGCTTCAGGAATATATGTTGAAGTTAAGAAATGTAAACCCAAGATATTGACTGTTTACGAGGAAGAATAATTTGATAGCAGTTAAAAATAATGTAGAGACGTTATATAAGTAGTCGTGCAAAATTAATTTAACATTCTAAAATCTTCAAAACGCTGGGATTGCTTCGTTCCATTCCCTAAGAGGGAACACTTCGTTAACGCAATGACAA
>CAYMZW010000155.1:0-13958 GCA_964395005.1 uncultured Rivularia sp. | reverse complement strand
TCTGAATTCCTCCGATAGTAGCATTCCAAGGATTGAATTGATAAAAAATTGTTAAAACAGGCTTACGCATTTATAACCACCCTGCACTTAAAGTATTAAGCGTGCAAATCCCTCTTATCAGATTGTCAGTTTCGCTTTATAATCTCGTCATTTTAGAATAGTCCCTTGAGCAAAAAAATACTCCGACCATAGTAGTATTTTCAATAATTTTATTAGTTAATTGAGGAAACTCAATTTCAAGAGAAATTTCAGTAATCATCGAGCAATTAAAGTACAAATACTTATCTCAATTCTATTTATACGTAAAATCAATACTTTTTTTGTATTGAGAATTTATCATACCTTTAAAATCGTAATATTAATGACCTTTAAAGTCACTTCAATTTACTGAATCTTTATATATTTTTTTAAATCAAGTATAAAATGCGTCTTTTTAAATTTAAATGTATTTTAAGGTACATTTACTTTGTAACTTAGGGAACAAAGTTCATTATACCGACCGTACTAGCTTTACATTATCTTAATATAAAAATCCGTAAAAACCCCAATAGGTTTTTATTTGTTTTAGTTAATAAGACGATTTAATTTCACATAAATAGTTAAATAAAAACCATATTGTCTAAACAGCTACCTATATCGAATATGGCATCATATGAAACATTCTCTTAGACTTATATCTATCAAGGTATATATAAATTTATTCGCAAAGAATTAATATATACAACTATCAAAATAAAATACTAGTAAATACTTAGTGTATTCTTATAATTTGAAATACTTATACGTAGAATACTGCCCCAAATTAAATAGCAAGGGGTTACAAAGGTTCGTAGTAGCGCTGTCTTCGCATAATAATATTAGGGAATTCGGAGGCGCGGCCATCGCAACTACGAACCCCTAATAATTTATCTGGCTTAATAGTACATTAATCGTAATAGTTTAATCTGGCTTCGATTTGGCTTCCAAACTTTCCAAACGACTTCTAAGTTGTTGATTTTGCTTTTTAAGTTGTTCGACTTCGGAGCGTAAATCGTTTACGGCAGTATCAGATGAAGTCTTCCGTGCCAATTTATCGATTTGTTCCTCAGCATAGCGACGCACGCGCCCGTCAGGAGTTTGTTCGGCTAAAGTACGTAAAATTCTAATAGCTTTTTTATTTTCCATCTGCCCGAGGGAGCTTGCTACAGCAATTTGAGTTAAAAAGAAGGTTTCTTGAGATATTTTGCTCAATCTTTCCAAAATTCTTTCTAAATTTACGTTACTTTGGGCAACAGAGATTTTTCCTAAAGCACGAATTGCACCTAAACGTAGAGGTTGCGGAACACCTAATTTTGTATAATCGAAGATTAAATTTAAAGCTTGTTCGCTAGTTTTTAATTCAGATAAACCTGCAATCGCGCCATTTCTGACTACTTCATTCCAGCCAGCTTTAGATTGCAAAATGTTCTCAAACAGCTTTATTACTTCTGTTTCGTCGGGTTTGTCTTCTCCCTCCATCGCAGCAATCGAACCGATAGAAGCAACAGCAGCAGCTTCAACATAATAGCTATCATCTCCAGTTTGAGATAATTTTTTCAAAGCTTCATAGCTAGAATTCGTTTTGATTTTACCTAGTGCCTGCGCTACAGCCCTACGCACGTATGGGTTTTCATCGGAGAGATACTCAATCAAAACATCAAAAACTTGGTCTAACTTAACTTCTGCTAGCTGTTTAACTACTTCTACCCGTACACCCCAAAAACCATCATTTTTCAATGATTCCGATAGTGCTTTCACAGCTTCTAAACTATTCTTCTTTGCTAAAGCTTCCGCTGCATAAATCCGCGAAACGCAATTTGTATCGTGGAGTAACTGTGCTTTCAACTCAGGGATGGGATATTCTAAAGTAACTGTTTTCAGGTAATGATTACCTGCATCAAAGCTGATAAAATCGGGTTTTTTCTCCAAAGGAAAATAAAAGCTCTGTTCCTTTTCCGAAACTTTTACCGTAAAAACTTTCAAATCATCAGTTTGATTAATATAGCCAAAACCAATAGGAATCCTTAAATCGAAGAAACTTTCCTTATTTTTATCATCCCCAGTTACCTGAGTTTGAGTAACCGTCACCTTCGCCAAATTAGCATCCCCATCCCAAGCATAAGCAACCTTAAAATCGGGATGTCCGCCACGATAAACGTATTGATCGAAAAGAAACGTTAAATTACGACCACTCGCTTTTTCAATTGCTCGTAACAAATCTACAGTTTCTACAGTTTGATGAGCATTATCGTTAACAAACGCAGCAATAGCCAGCCAAAACAACTCTTCTCCCAACTGCGCCCTGATCATATGATAAACGCACGAACCTTTTTCATAAATATGGCGATCGTATAGCTCGATAGCTTCTCGGTAAACGTGAGTTACCATCGGGCGACGATAGCGACTGCTGTCTTCAGCTATATAACGTCGTGCTTGCTGCAAACGATAGTAATCTGCTTCAATCGAACCATATTCCCGTTCCGTCCACATCACCTCAGAATAACTTGCCATCCCCTCTTTTATCCAAGCATGGGACCAATGCTTAATTACTACTAAATCGCCAAACCATTGATGTGCTAATTCATGCACAACCAAACTTTCGGCATTGCGGTTATCAACAGCTGCTTTTTCATCAATTAAACATCTATCGGTTAACAGCGTAGTAGAAGTATTTTCCATGCCCCCAAAAATGAAGTCATCAACGCAGACTTGCGCGTATTTGGGGAAAGCATAATTGAATCCATATTTTTCGCTCAGAAACTCCATCATTTGAGGAGTTTTACCCATAGTACGTTTAGCATCTTCTTCCCGTCCCTTTTCTACGTAGTAAGTAACTGGTTTATCATGCCAACTATCGCTAACTTCAGCGAAATCACCTACGGCAAGAGTCATTAAATAAGTGGGATGAACCTGTTTTTGTAACCAATGATAAACAAGATTATCTTTATTTTTTCTATCTTGCTCGTTGTCTATCAATTCACCATTAGAAATCACCTTCAAAGGTTTAGGAACCGTTACCCGAATCTCCGAAGTAGATAATTGTCCGGGGTAATCAAAACAAGGAAACCAAAACCGCGAATCTTCGTCTTCTCCTTGAGTCCAAACTTGAGTAGGTTTATTAGGATAATGTTCGTCCGGTTGAATAAAATAAATACCCCGAGTCGGTTTTACCACCGAGTAAGCGATAATAATATCAAGTCGCCGATTAATTTGAGTTGGAGAATTAAGTTCGATATCTAAACGTTCGCCATCGTAATTAAACTTTTGTGAAATTTCTCCAATAAAAACCGACTCAATATTTAAATTAACAGCATCCAAGTGTAAGCGATCTACACCATTACTAATCGGAGCCAAAGTTATTGTACAGGTGCCGCGAACAGTTTGGTTTGGTATATCCAAACTTAGATCCAGAAAAATATGCTTTACCTGTCCGGGTCTATCCGGATTGTACTGCGGTTTTGCACCTGGTGAAACAAAAGATTTGTGGCGCTGACTTTCGGTATCAAAATGTGAATGCAACATTGATTTATCTTTACCTTGTAATTGGAAAAACTTTTAAGTTAGTTAATAAAAAATAACAATTTGTTGTGGACTACCACCATATAAAGTGGTGTTTACTTTATCCATCGCTACGGCACCTCAACGATAAACCAGGTTTATTGTAAATAGCGGGCACGAGAAGGTAATTTCAGTTTGGTGAAACCGAGTTTTTGCGCTTCTACTCGAATAGTGCAAGATGTGTGTTTATAAACCTTGTTCACTTTTAAGCGCATTACCTATTTTAATTCTCATCTGGTTTTTTCCAAGTAAAAATACTTGAATCTTGATTTATATATAGCAATCCTAGATGAGTCGTGAGAAAGGTAGGTGCCACAAACCCGGTTTTTCCAAAAAACCGGGTTTCTAAAATCTCACAAATGATTTAGGAATGCTATAGATTAGAATTATTTGTCGCTGTTACACTTTAAACCTAAAAAAGTAAAACATTTAGGGCGTAAACTTTGTCAAATTTTAAACTCTATGGTATGTAGAATTACTAATATTATCAGTAAATACCGATAATGTGTTATGTGGAATATGAAGTATAAAAGCTGAATAAGAATATAGAACTTTTAGAAAGTAGGCAGTAGATGTATGGGGAGACAATGCCCTGCGGCCCTAAATCCTAACTTTTTGATTTAATCGCTATCCTTATATTAAAGAAAATACTGTAATGCCTAAACTTAAGCCTAAATTTTTAATTCCTGCCATTGCTGCTGTTGTAGTCGGTGGTGGTATCGCGACTTATTTATATTTAAAAGGTGGTCCATCTGGAAGTATTTCTGATGCTGCTGCTAGCGCTAAACTAGTTCCAGATGATGCGATGATGGCAACTTATATTGCCACCGATCCCGCCATTTGGTCAAAGTTAGAACAATTTGGTACTCCCGAAGCGCAAAAATTAGTAGCTGCGGGACTAAAAAACTTGAATGAAAATTTTTCGAGCGATGACAGCATTACTTACGATAAAGACTTAAAACCTTGGGTTGGTGGTGTAATGGTAGCCGTATTACCTCCCTCAGCCGTACAGCCCGCACAAAATAAGCCTCAATCATCACCAGAACCAAATATTTTAATGGTGGTAGGAATAAAAGACAAAGTAGAAGCTTTAAATTTCACTACCAAGCTTAAACAGCAGAAAAACGTCAAAATAAAAGAAATCAAATATAAAGGTCAAACAATCCAAGAAACCAAAGGTAAAGGAAGTCCTACCTACAGCACCATATTAAACGATCGCGTATTATTTTCTCCTTCCCAGAATGCTGTAACCCAAGCGATCGACACATCCCAAGGAGAGCCTTCATTTTTGAGTAAAACAGGTGCCAATCAAATTATCGGAAATAACCTTAATTTGGAGAACACCTTAGCACAAGTTTACGTACCCGATTATCCTAATTTAGTTAAAGAGTTAATTGCTACTAATCCCCAAGTGCAGCAACTGCCACCACAAACCTTAGAGCAATTGAAGCAGATAAAATCCGTTGTTGCCGGAATCGGCGTTGATGCAGAAGGATTGCGAGTAAAAGCAAACACCAATCTAGACGCGCAAAGAGTAAAATTTAAATACGAAAAAACACCTGGAAAAGTATTGTCTCAAGTTCCCCAAGATACAATTGCTCTCGTTAGTGGAGGAGGCATCAATAAATGGTGGACAGCTTTTGCAGAGCAAGCACAAGACACCCCCGAACTTAATGTAGTACTGCAACAAGCACGCGCACAATTACAACAACTCAATATTGATTTAGATAAAGACGTATTTGGCTGGATGGATGGCGAGTTTGGTATAGCCGCAATCCCTATAAATCAAGGATTATTAAAGCAAATTGGTTTTGGTGGTGCATTCTTATTTCAAACCGGCGATCGCCAAACAGCCGAAGCCACATTTGATAAATTAGATGCTATAGCCAAAGGGCAACCAATCCAAATAGCTCAAAGAGATATCGACGGCAAAAAAATCACAGAGTGGCAAATTCCTGGACAAGGTGCATTACTAGCCCACGGTTGGCTAGATGACAATACAGCACTACTAACCCTTGGCGGTCCCATAGCTGAAACCCTTGCTAAAAAGGAGTTTAAACCCCTTAATAACGGCGAGAGCTTCCAAGGAATAACAGGAACATTACCACAAGAAAACGGCGGTTACTTCTACTTAGATATGGAAAAAGCCCTACCATTCGTCACTCGTTTCTCACCACAAACACCAGAAGCAACAGCTATCCTCAACTCAATTCGCGGAATCGGCGTTACCGCAACCAGCCCCAACAATTCCTTAACCCAAATGGAAATGTTGCTAGCACTGAAGAAAAGGAGTTAGGCAACGGATGGAGTTAGGAGTTGGGAGTTAGGAGTTGGGAATAGGGCATTGGGGATTGGGCATTGGGGATTGGGCATTGGGGATTGGGTATTGGTAATTGGTAATTGGTAATCTTCTTGTCTCCCCATCTCCCCATCTCCCCCCTCTTCCCCCTCTTCCCCCCTCTTCCCCCTCTCCATCTTCTGTTAAATATTCTTTTCAAATTAAAACAAATTTCTCATAGACGGCTTATTATTCTTACAGGCAAATTTTTTCCTAATTCCACAATCAAGAACTAAATTAGTTAATATTACTGATGGTTATCGCTACAAAAAGAACAACTCCATTATCTACACGTTTGATAAATGGATTGCTGGGAATCAAGCCACTGTACGGAATAGCCAAGCATCAAGCCCGTCAAATGATGGTTAAACGCGGGGAAAGAATTGGTGTCCCTTGGAAAAAGCAAGTTGAAGAGATGAAAGCGGTTGATTGGGACAGTGAAATCAAAAAAGTAGAAAATCCCAGTCTTTCTTATCCCGACTATTACCTGACTTCATTCCACGCTTACGAACAAGGTAATCTTGGTTGGAAACCAGCTTTAGAATTAGAAGTTGCGTCTTTGACAGTTCACTCGACAATTTTTAATAAAGCTGGTGAATTGGAAGGAGACTCAAAACTACGCGCTGCTTATCACAATATTCTCTTTTCAGAAATTCCCGAACCACAAGATATTTTAGATATGGCTTGCGGTGTCGGTTTAAGTAGTTTTGCTCTACAAGAAATTTATCCTCAAGCCAAAGTTACAGGTTTAGATTTATCTCCCTATTTTCTATCAGTCGCTAATTATCGTTCCCTTTCTCGACAAGCAAATATTGATTGGGTTCATGCAGCAGCAGAATCTACAGGTTTACCAGATGATTCATTTGATTTAGTTTCAATTTACTTAACCTGTCATGAATTACCCCAGTCTGCAACTCGACAAATCTTTACAGAAGCAAGACGAGTATTGCGACAAGACGGTTATTTGGCAATAAAATGCATGAATCCCGATTCTGAAGCTTATCGAAAAATGCCACGTTATGTATTGACTTTACTCAAAAGTACCGAACCGTATTTAGATGATTATTTCACCCTAGACATCAAACAAGCCTTAATTGATGCCGGTTTCCAAACTCCCACAGTTACTCCCACCAGCCCCCGTCATCGGACTGTGGTAGCCAAGGTTGCAAAGTAAGGGGATGGGGAGATGGGGAGATGGGGAGAGGGGGAGACAAGGGGACAAGGAGAGCGGGAGATTACCAATTACCAATTACCAATTACCAATTACCAATCCCCCATGCCCCATGCCTAACTCCTAACTCCTAACTCCTAACTCCCAACTCCTAAGTGCATCCGTTGCCTAAATGCATCCGTTGCCTAAATGCATCCGTTGCCTAAGTGCATCCGTTGCCTAAGTGCATCCGTTGCCTAACTTCCCTAAGCCCCATTCCCAATTAATAATTTACGTGCTAACGGTTTGGGAACAAAACTAATCAAAAATGCTGCGATCGTTCTTGGATTAAACTTTTGTTGAATTAAAGCACCTAAAAGTAAAGGTCTTGCTTCTTCTGCGTTATTATCACGCAATAAACCAATGGCTAAAGTAGTCTGTGCGTGTAACCATTGCTTGCGAAAGTAACTTTTAAATTCTTGTAACGCTTCATCTTCCATAAATTGACGAAAGCAGAAAATTGTCGCCTTTGCACCTCGGATTTTAGCTTTAGTATTTTTACTACCAATATTCATGGTTTCGGATAGTGCATGGACGCGATATTGACTCAATCTTTCTGGATAATAATAAGCTCCACCGCCATTGCGGCAAGCCATATAAGTTAAATATAAATCCCAAAAAGGCCCTGCTTGAGAAGGGAATTTGCCCCAATCAATAGCATCTTTCCTAATCACTGTTGCGACAGAGCTAGGTACGGCTTGATCGATCAATGCAATTTCATAAAAGGGTTGATAAACTCCTTCTTTTAATTTATTTCGCTTCCAGGCTTTAGTGGATTCCTCTGTGGCTATTTCGTCGATATTGCTATCATCATCTATTATGTAGTGGTCGCAAAAAGCTAATACCAAATTTTGATTATTCTCAAGCTGCGGAACTAATTTTTCTAAAAAGTTTTCATTCCACAAATCGTCATCATTCAAACTTGCAATATATTTTCCTCGTGCTTCTTTAATAGTAGTAATAATATTGCCAGCTACTCCCAAATTTGATTGATTACGACGAAATCGAATTCTTGAGTCATCAAAAGATTCTACTATCGTCTGCGGGCTTTCTGGGCTGCAATCGTCAGATACAATAATTTCAATATTTTTATAAGTTTGATTGAGAGCGCTTTGAATTGCTTGTTTCAAATACATTGAGCGATTGTAAACCGGCACAATGACGCTAACTAGAGACTGTTGAGAATTCTTTTGTAAGGACATAGTTTTAGTACAAAAATATTGAGGAGATGAATATTGGTAAGAAGTAAGAGAGATAAACAATCTTTGATTGTGAATGAGTATCTATATAGCAACGCTATGAATATTTTTAGATAAATTTAGATCGTCGATCTATCGATTCAAAAGTTAGCACCTAGATCGACCTTGATTAGAAACAAATTGCGAGATAATTAATGCTTGTATTTACTTTGGCGTAACGCCCAAAGCGTTCAGCAGAGCTTACAACTTTATCGCGATTGTGAGTAAATATACTGTTATTTTGTTTTTAAATTATAAAAATTGAATTAACCAAATACCAACGTCTAAAGATATATATTTGAAAATATTTTTCTTTGAAGTTCAAAAAATATGTCAAATTCAAAAGCCTAAACAATCACAAGATGTTTTCAAATTAACAATTTTAATTTATGTAGAGAATTATTATGTATTTTATTTAACAAAAAAATCACATAAAAATCCCCTGTTGGGTTTGCTATTTTTTTATAGATAAAATCAAAGCAAAAAATCTCAGAATAGTTATTATAAGAAACTTTTTAAAGAGCGATGTCTAAAAAAATGATGAAGAAAGGCTGTTAAAACCTTTCTTCTGAGTAATTTACAACCTTGCTAAAACAGGTTTATCTTGTGTCGTCATACTCAAGTTAGATTCTTGGTTTTCGCAGTAAATTTCGCAAGAATTATTCGGACTTTCGATCAGTTTAACTTTATAAAGACTTGCGCCTAATTCTGCGATCGGTTTACTCAATATATTACTGATGTAAAGTGCTATATTTTCGGCAGTAGGAACTACTTCGGCAAAATAAGGAATATCTTTGTTAAGAAAAGTATGGTCGAATGGTTCAACGATATAATCATCTATGACTTTATTTAAAGCGCCCAAATCGACTAACATACCAGTACGCTCTGCAATTTCACCCTTAACGCTAATTTCCAAATGGTAATTATGTCCGTGTCCGTTTGGACGAGCGCACTTACCGTAAATCTCGAAGTTTTCATCTTTACTCAGCTTCGGACTAGCTAATCTGTGAGCTGCACTAAAGTGAGTACTTACAGTAAGATAAGCTTCCATTGAATTTCCCATATAATCAGCCCAAAGTTGAGGATGTTCAAATAACTGCACGCGAACTATAGGTAAATAAGGCGATAACCGTTTGTAGATAACCCGTGCAATATTTTCAGTTGTCGGTAAAATTTGCTGAAACTCTTCCCAGACATCATTAAGATAGGAAAAGTCTAATTGACTAGTGACTTCCCTTTTTATTACGTGTTTAACCCCAGACAAGTTTAGTACCATACCATATTCATCTAACTCCCCTTGAAGAGAGACAAATAAAACATAGTTGTGTCCATGTCCGGGAAAATTAGCACAAGCACCAAATTTTTCAATATTCGCCGCCATGCTTAGTTCGGGGAACCAATATCTATGACTGGCCGAAAACTGAGCGCGGCGATTTACAATGCATTGCATGAGTATCTAGAAAACAGAATTTAAGATTTCTTAACGCTTCACTGCTTCCAGCATAAACTAAATCTTGAATGTTAGTAGTTAGGAGTTAGGAGTTAGGAGTTAGTTGTTAAGAGTTAAGAGTTAAGAGTTAGGAGTTAGGAATTGGGTATTGGTAATTGGTAATTGGTAATTGGGAAATAACAAGGGAGCACCATGCTGCCATTAAAAATAGATTTCTATAACTCTTAACTATTAACTCCTAACTCATAACCCCTAACTTTTAACTCCTAACTCCTAACTCCTAACTCTTAACTCCTAACTTTGCTTTCACCGGAATCTGAATTACAAACTCCGTACCTTCACCTTCCGAAGAGAAACATTCTAAAGTGCCACCATGAGTTTGAGTAATAATTTGATAGCTAATTGAAAGACCTAAGCCAGTACCTTTCCCTTCTGGTTTAGTAGTAAAAAAAGCATTAAATAAGTTATTTCTTACTTCTTCACACATCCCATAACCATTATCAGCAATAATAATTTTTACGCTATTATCATTAATTAATTTTGTGTTAATAATAATTTGAGGAATAAAAGATTTATTTGTTTGTGCTTTTTCTTCAAATACATCAATAGCATTTGCTAATAGATTCATAAATACTTGATTGAGTTGTCCTGGAAAACATTCAATTTCTGGTAGTTCGCCGTACTCTTTGATAACTTCAATTTTAGGATGAATTTCGTTAGCTTTCAATCGATGAGATAAAATCATCAAAGTTGTATCAATTCCTTGATGAATGTCGGCGTTTTTTCGATATGTTGCGTCTTTACGTGAAAATTTACGTAGCGATTGCATAATATCGTCAATTCGCTCAATCCCTATATTCATCGAACCAATCATTTTTGGCAAGTCTTCTAATAAAAAATCTATATCTATTTCTTCAATTTTATTTGTAATCTCTTCTGGTGTATTTGGTAGATGTTTTTGATAAAGGTTTAATAAAAAAATTAAGTCTTGTATATAATTACTTGTATGTTCCAAATTACCGGCGATGAAGCCGACAGGATTTTTTACTTCATGGGCAATACCAGCAACTAACTGCCCTAAAGATGAGATTTTCTCAGCCTGCATTAATTTGAATTGAGATATTTGTAATTGACGATTCAAATTTCGTAATTTTAACTGTACGTTGACTCGCGCAACTACTTCCTCATGCTGAAATGGCTTAGTTATATAGTCTACCGCCCCCACTTTAAATCCTTTAATTTTATCTGCTGTATCTGCCAGAGCCGTCATGAAAATTACTGGAATATCTTTGGTTTTTTCATCCGCTTTCAAGCGCATACAAGTTTCAAATCCATCAATACCCGGCATCATAATATCTAATAAAATTAAGTCGGGAGAAATAGTTTTTAGCAGCGTAAGCGCACTTTCACCATCACTGGCAAGCGACAGGCAATGTCCATGTAATTCCATGACATCAGATAAGATATTGAGGTTATTGGTATTATCATCAACAATTAAAATTAAGCTTTTTTGTGTTTCCATTATCTGGGCGTTGAATAACTTGGTTGCGCTTAGAAGAAAAATGCCCCTTCGATCGAAGTCTTTACTTAGCTATAACAATCTTATAATTAGTATTTGTAAAAAAAAGGCTATAATCTTATGATTTTAAACAATTTTAGTATAATTTTCTATTGTTTCAATAAGAAATAGATATACTAAGCATTTAGTTTTTATTAGTGCGAACCATTTAAGTCTGAAGAATATTTTTCTACAGCTAAGGCAGTTCCATTTTTAATTAACCAATAATCGGATATTTCTTAAAAGATAAATAATATTTTAATATGTAGCGAAAAAGCAAGTGTTTTTTAAACACTAAAGAATACTATCTTAACGAAGCTATTAAATTAGAGCGGCATCTAAATTAGTTATTGTAATTTTTCAAAAATGTTGCTAATTGTGTCCGCAAATTCAATTTACCGCAAAAAAATAGCTGCTATCTATTTGTAAGCACCCATAGAATCTTGTGCTTCATAATATAATTGAGTCGCAATAAGAAACATTTCTTGTCCAGCATGTAAATAACTTTCGTCATAATTGAGAGGGAAGTATTCCAACTCCCCGAGACCATCACTAATTTGATTTAAAGTATAGTAAAAATGAGCCGCTGCTCGTGCTAAATTAGGGGGATTTGGTAAAGAGCTAAAACTATTTTGTGCTTGTTTAAGTTGTTCTTTACAATCTTGTAAATAGTTCTGAAATTCTTCTAACAATTCATCATCAAAAGGATCTGCGGCTAATTTCTCGATTTGATCTTCCCAAGAGTTGAGAATACTGCATACAAAGCGATTAACTGGTTGATATACAAAACGCAACCATTCCTCAACCTGCTCGTCGGCATTTCGTCTTGTCTTACGTCTCTTTTTATATTGTTGTTGGGCTGTTTGAGTTCGCTGCTGTCTTTTGCTATTCCTTTTCTCAAAGCTGTAATGCAGTTGTCTGTCATAAGACTCACGACTTTGAGTATCGCTCAAAACTTCATACGCAGCATTTATACGAATAATTTTTTCCCTATCAGTTGCTTCTTGATTCACATCGGGATGAAACAACTTTACCAAGCGGCGATAAGCTTGCTTTATCTCCGCTTGGCTTGCATTTCGATCGATATTAAGAGTTTCGTAGTGATTAGATTTTGGCATTATTCCGATTTATCGTTAGTTGATGCTACTAACTGGCTTATCTTCTAAATCTTGGAACAGCGGCGTACTTAAATATCTTTCTCCGAAGCTGGGCTGAATTAGTACAATTAAACGTCCTTCGTTTTCCTTACGTTTCCCAACTTGAATTGCCGCACATAAAGCCGCTCCCGTTGAAATACCCGACAATAATCCTTCCTCTGAGGCCAATCGTTGCCCGTATGCGATCGCCTCACTATCGGTAACAGAAATTACTTCGTCAATCAATTCTTTTTTTAGTATTTGAGGAACAAATCCCGCTCCAATTCCTTGGATTTTATGATATCCTGGCCTTCCTCCCGACAACACCGCACTAGAAGCTGGTTCAACGGCGATCGCCTTAAAATCTGGCTTACGTGCTTTAATGACTTCGGCGATACCCGTTATTGTTCCCCCAGTTCCGATGCCCGCAACAATCATATCTACTTTACCGTCTGTATCTTGCCATATTTCTTCGGCAGTACTATCTCTGTGTATTTTCGCATTTGCGGGATTGCGGAACTGTTGCAACATATACGCGCCAGGAGTTTTATCAACAATGAGTTGCGCTTGCCGAATTGCTCCACCCATACCTTCAATTCCCGGCGTTAATTGTAATTCTGCTCCATAAGCTCGCAACATTGCCCTTCGTTCGCAACTCATTGTATCGGGCATTGTTAACACCAAACGATAACCTTTAGCAGCCGCCACCATAGCTAAAGCTATTCCTGTATTTCCAGAAGTAGGTTCCACCAACAGCGTTTTGCCAGGAGTAATCAAACCTTCTTCTTCAGCGGCATTAATCATATTAGTGCCAATTCGATCTTTTACCGATGAGGCTGGATTCATACTTTCCAACTTCATCACAATGTTCGCAACACAACCGTACTCTTGCGGAATGCGATTGAGTTGCACTAAAGGAGTTTTACCAACAAGTTCTGTAATATTATGAGCAATACGCATTTTTCTATGTTTAATTTTTAATTAGTAATTGGTAATTAGTAATTGGTAATTGGTAATTGGTAATTGGTAATTGATGATCCACATCCTTCGGATGAAAATTGGTAATTAGGCATGGGCATGGAGCATACGTAGTTGGGAATGCGGAAGAATCATATTTTAATAAAATGTATCAAGTCGCGAAGCAGGTTAAGTCTGCTGTTAAAAGTTAAATAGTCTACTAGAATATCACTCCTAACTCCTAACTCCTAACTCCTAACTCATCCTTCCATGCCCAGTTTTTAAATATAATACATAATATCTAGATGCTTGTGGGAGTCCCGCTTTTCACACAAATCTAAAAGCGTATATTTTTGTAATACCAAATTAGCAGCTTGACGTGCTTCTTCCCAAATATCTTCAACTACAGCACTATCATAAGTTTTAGGTTTACTGTCTTCTTCACAGTTTTGTAATTTGTCAAGCCCTTCCACACATACAAAAATATCAAATAAA
>CAYMZW010000154.1:0-13964 GCA_964395005.1 uncultured Rivularia sp. | reverse complement strand
GATGCTCGCAATTGCAGCGTACAAGCCATTAACCCCACTACCGGGTATGGTGTGGGGGTTATATGGGGGTATAGCGCGTGTGGGAGTTAATAATTACCTTTACTCAAACTAGAATAATTATTTTCTCTTAATCCAATAATGCATAAATCAAAAGCATCTGCTAAGTCATCGTGACGGGTATTTCCAAAGTCGGTTAGTTGCTGGATTAAGCGATTAAAAGGAATTCTACCATCTTCCATTTTTCGATTATCACCAAATATATTAAATTTAATTTGTTTATCTTCAAATAATTTTGTATGTCTTCTTAACCGTTCTAATTTACTACCTCTACCGCTTGCAGATAATCCGAATACTTTCCAATCAGTTATTCTATTTTCACGTCTATAATCTTCAAAATCACCTTTAAAAGATAATCCATAAGCACTCGAATCAAACCATATTCGTAAATTGTTTAAATATGATTCATATTCTATACCAGTTTGATAATCAATAGATTTGTTAGTAGGTAAAAGATGATTCCAATTTTCCCAAAGTTCACTTATAGCCCTTAATTTTTCTAAGTTACCCATCACCCGGTTTTCCCAACAATCAATAATATAAAAATTGTTTTCACGTTTACCACCTAATACTAATGTTGTAAAATCATTTGATTGTTTGGTACCTGCTGATAAATCGCATCCTATGCACAAGACATCAAATTTAGTAGGCAACCAATCTTTAACAATTAACTCCGGTGAAATACTTTGTTCCGATACTCGAACTATTTTATTTTGACGTTGGAAGCTGAAACTAACCGGATCTGTAGCTCTTTCTGATTGGAGCATTAATAATGGTTGCCCATCTTGCCAGTAAGATTTTTCAGTACCATCTGACAACTTAACAATTGCGCTTTGCTCGCAAACGTCCCAACCATTATCTTTAGTAAATAAATCAATATATAAATCTTTGTTGCTAAATCGAGTTCCCACGCAAACAGCGCGGGAACCGTGGAAACGAGTAAATCGGATGACTTGGTTCCAATTAGCGCGTAATTTATCACCAATAGCGTCTGAGGTAGCATCTTCGAGACTTTTGTATAAATCATCAGCAATAACCAGACTAGCCCGACGCGAGTTTATCGCCCCCCTCAGACCGCCTGCTGCAAGCGTGTATTGCTCATTCGTAGAACTCAAACCAGCATATTTAAAATCAATTGCCCACTCTCTTTCACCGAATTTTGTACTAGAAGGACGTACCCACGGGAAAATAGATTGATATTCTTTTGTAAGGATTATTGCTTGTATTTGACGTGACTTACTTTGTGCAGTTGACATATCATAAGACACATATAAAATCCGTGGTGAAATTCTATTCCACGGTGCTACGTGCATTCCTAATTGATAAGCTACAAACTCAATTATAAAACTTGATTTACCGCCCCCGCGTGGTGCGAGTATTAGTAAATCTTTACCCGCTATTCCTTTTAAATGCTCAGTATCTTGACCTGTAATTAACAAGTTTTCCCATGTTTTTTGATGTGGGAAAGTTTCGTGTTTGCATACGTGCTTGCGGTAATATTCAAAATCTTGCCAGCACTTTACTTGATTTTCATCACTTTCACTGCAAGCTTTTTCAAATGTATACCATTGTTGCCATTTTTCACCTTTAGAAAGCTTTTTAGAATTAGCTAGAAATTTACTTTGATACTTAGGATTAATATAGGAAGATTTGAAGATAATATCATTCACTTTCTAATGCATCCTTGCGTACAGCGGTAAAGCCAAATTTTTCTAGAGTCTTGCACGCACGAGTGAAGTCTAGGTTATCGAGACTAGCTGCTAATCTTTCACCTTGAATGTGGCGTTCTAGCGCAAGACTAATGTTGTTTATTTTGCGGCTATCACCGGGATGATTTTCTATGCAATGGTCATACACCTGACGTATTTGATTTTTGTAATGAGAATGTATTAAATAATGTTCACCCGCAATTTGATTTGCTGCTACTACCCAATCATCATCAAATAATTTTGAATTTAATTCTATTTTTTCAGTTGGTGCAACTTTAATATCATTATTTGAATTATCGGTTTTTGATTTTGAATTATTACTTTTGTCCTTTTTATCTTGTTCAATCCATCGGTACACGGTACGACGGCTAACGCTTAATTCACTCGCTATATCTTCCGGATGCCATCCTTGTGCAAATAGCTCTAATCCTTTGGGGATAAGGTGTTTATGTGCCATGAGACAAAATTAAATCTAAAATGACACATCTATTCTGACATAAATTAATTTGATAAAGTAGCAGCTAAAAATTTCATCCGAACAATGTTGTGATATTGTTCGTTTAATTTGTTTATTAATGTGGGGAATTCTTCTAAAAATTGTTCGTTTGATTTATTTTTTATTCCATCAACTAATATTTGTATTTCATAACTTAATTTTTTCATTCGTTGGTGTAAATCAATTAACTCCGATATTGTGTTTGTATTGTGTTTCACTTTTTCACTCCTATAAATGTGTAGTCCGTGGGAATAATCCCACGGATGGTTTTTTTATTGTATTTCCAGATATTCTTGTCTGATTTTTTCAATAATAGACTCTGTGCTTATATCTGTTTTATTGCGGTATTTATTGTTGTAGTAAGCTTTGAAATTTCTGCAATAGGTTTTCACTTCATCTTCATGCACTTTCATCCATTTACCAATTGCACCACCGTTCACCCCCGTGAGACTTCTTAAAACCTGATTAGTGGGTGCTATCTTATATTCGGGCGTATTACTGTTGTAGGATATCAGAGCATTCCACGCACGAGTTAATTTTTCATCACTAGAACCTGATTTACGAGTGTGAAATAGCATTTTATTATCCATAGAATCTACATCTGGTAAATCTACCTTGCGGTATTCCAGTTTGGATTTTAATGCGGATATTTCTTCATCCTTAGCAGCAAGTTGTTTTTCTAAATTTTCAATCTTTGCGTTCAATTCTGTAATTTTAACCATATCTTCTTTACTCTCTTGTAATTCTAATTTGACAATATTATTGAGTAGTGGGATGTTTTTATTATCAGGTTCGTAGTCATCATAGTGAAGTGTAGAAGCGTTAATTTTACCGTCAAAATCAACGCTACCATCTTCTTTAAATTGTGGGATAATATGACCGTCTATAATACCCGCATAAGTTAATTGTGCTTTACGGGTAGCATCTGGTTTGTCTCTTAATGTGATGCACTTTGTTGTACACGCTCTTAGCAAAATGTTTTTCCTATTTTGGTTTTCATCATTAATTTTTGGTAAAAAGTTGAAATAACATTCTGTTACTTTTCTTAGTTCACCTCCTAAAGTATTTTCTAAAGTTTTCCAAGCATCAGATTTTTCATATCCTAATGAAAGTAAGTTATCAAAAGTTTCCTTATATTTTTTAATTTCTGGTTTATTTCTAAAAGTTTCTAGCGCTTGTATAAATTCGCTTGTAGGGATAAGTAAGGGAACTATTGTAGTAGGGTTTTTATCTCGCTTCTTAGCTAATCCATCTAATTGTATAGCGTATTCTTTGTTAACAATATATTCGGGTATGTTTTCTACAGACTCAAAATTACCTAGTATTGTTACCTCAGATGGTCGTCTTGCTGATGCAGCAATTAAGCCTACTCCTAATTCCCAAACTACATTAGAGTTGAGTAATTGCTTAATAGTAGAGACATATTTTTCTAAACTAAAGATTTTATATTCTTCATTTAATGCATCGGCAACTTCATCTTTTGATTTTTTAGATACTTTCCTTTTCTTAGCTTCAGTATTAGCTTTTTCCCAATCTGCATCAGCTAATCCAGTAAATTTAAAAAATAAGTGACGTGGTATATCATCTTGATTAGGTGTAGAACAATAATCAAAGAATAGATGGATAGTTTCAGGTTTCGGAGTTAGTTTTTTAAAATTTCTGGTGTATGGTTGTAATTTGTTAAATTTAGATTTAGTAGTTAATTTTTCGATACCTAAATCTTTAATTAATTGTTCACATTCTTTACGCACTTCATCTACATCTAACAAAGCAGATACTCTATCAAAGAATGCTTTAGGTGTTTCTTTTTCGGTTGTTTTCGTTTCAGGCACAGGTTGCTTGATAGCTTCTAATAATTCACTTTGTAAAGTTTGTTTATCCTTACGGCTATAGTTTTTTATTTTGTATTCTCTTGCATATTTGACTAATGTTTTTAATGTTGTTGTTGGGTTTTCAATATCTGCTTTTGTAATCATTTGTTTATCCTGTAATTCAATATATACAGTATAACCAGTTCATCATGATGATTAACAGGGTATGTGACACTTAGTTCGACTGGCACAATTAAAATCTAATTATGCACATTGATGGAAGCTAGATAAAAATCTAAATATCCAACCATGCACACAATTAGAAATTAACCGTACTTTTCATCCAAATAATCTAGATAAGATAATCCAAGGCGGTATTCCCTCGGTTTGAGTTTTAGCAGTCCGGTAATAGCTTCTTTTTTCTGCTTGCGCTCTATCATTTGGTTTATCTGTTCCCAAAGGGCTTTTTCTTCATCCCGGTTAAGTTCTGGAAACAATACCCGGTCATCAGATAAATTACTGTAGCTTTTATCTTGCGGTGGTTTTACGGGTTCCCGGTTTAGTTCCGAGGGGTCTGTAACTAGTTTTTCGGTGTTGGTGCTGCAACTACTTTTATATTTATTTTCGGGCGGTAGTTGTGCAAAGTACGGTTTGTTCCGAGGTGCTTTAAACAAACCAAAGTACTTCAGATTTTCATCCAACTCACTAGCTGCAATACGGTGTTTGTATTCTTCCTGCAATTCTTCACTACTCCAATCTTTAAAGATATTCGATAATGACCACTGGGAACTATCACCCAAACAGCAAAACCCGCAATTAAGTAAATCAATCTTATTTACAGCCAAGACACTAGGCATCAAATTTTGACCTGCGACTAGTGATTTAACTTTTTCGCTTCTACCAACACGCCATATAAATTTTAGTAATTCACTAGCAAAATTACCGGGTGTAAGAAATTCTTCCATCTCAGACTCAAACACTTTCTTATAACGCGGTTCTAATTGGTTTTTGAAACTGGTAATAGTTTTTGCAAAAACATCTTTATTTACCTTATTCCATCGACTAGCTAATTCTGAGTATTCATCAAAAAAGTAAATCTTTGAAGAATGGTTAGGTAGTTCTTTACCAGTTTCTATACATTGTTGGTTACACCATAATCTATAAGTAATTTCTGTAGCCGCTTCTAATAATCCAAAAATAGACTTTTTAAAACCAAGATATTTAGCCACACCTAGAGATAAGCTGCTTTTACTTGGCTTCGGATTAGTAATTACCAGTTCCGAGTCACCACCAAGTATTTCATCAAACAAACCTATAATGTTACTGATTAGCGTAGTCTTACCGTCACCTGTAGCACCAACAATACATACTTGATGCGACTTATCAAGAAAGGTTTTAAAGTGGTTTTCACCCGGTTCTATTGGTTTATTACTATTGTTGGGTGATGTCTCTATTAACTTAGTATTTATCTTAATTTGAATGCATCCAAGGTTTATCTCAAACTGTGGGGGATAATTTAATCTAAGCTCTAATTGGAGTTCATCTGCTAACGCTTTAAATTGTTTTAAAGTTGCGTTTTTAGGTATTAATCGAATTAAATCAAAAGTAGTTTCTTCCCATGCATCGGCAAAGTCACACTGTATGTTTTTAAAATAAAGGTAATTAATTATCTTATTTGCATAGTATTCGGTGCGAGATATTCCCGATGCTAATTTGGGTAATTTGGCTTGTTTTAATAAATCTTCCTTTAGTTTTAATTGCTCGATGTATAACTCTAATTCATCATCATAAAGTTGAATAATTTGCTTTTGTTCATCTAAACATTGTTCCCGTTGTTGGTTTAATTCCTCATGATGTAACTGGCGTATTTCTTCTAATTCTTCCTGATGGAATAGGCGTAAATCTTCTAACTCTGTGGCGTGACTCTCAGTATCTAAAATGTACTGATTGTTGATTTTTTCACGCTCTAATTCTATCTCTTTCCAAGCATCGGATACCGGGTTCCATTCTTCATCATGCTTTTGTAGAAGTGTGTAGCTAATACCGCTAAAGCATCCTACACCATGAATTAGTAAGCTTAGGTTATTGTTTTTTCGAGATAAGATAAAACCGAATAATGCTGATAAAGTAACACTAATAGCTAGTATCTTAAGCGTTTTACGTCGTTTCATTGCGAACACCTCATATAAAATGGTGCTAGATATCCAGCACCATTGTTAATATTTAAAAAACTATTCCTAGCAATAATCCAAACAACCCAACAAAAGCTATAAAGTTAATTTTGTTACTACTCATTGACGGGTTATCATGCCAGATGAAATAAAGAGAAAACCCGATTAAAACTAACAGAATAGCTGTTGTTGCTGTTGTGAATAAATCGATTACTTTTGACTTAAATAGTAATGTAATTATTCGGAAAATAAAGCTAGTTGTTAAAAAAGCGGTAATACCTTTTACCAAATAATTCATCCGATTAATCCTTGCTGTTTCAGTAATTCCCGTTTATTTTCTAAATGCTTTTTAGCTTCAGAGTAGCCAAGTTCAAGGTTTTGATATTTCAAATCTAGAGTTTTTTGAACTAAAGGATTTTCTTTATTCAAATGTGCAGCATCGATGTTTTTTCTAGTGTTTTGATGACGTAACAGTACTGCATCTTTTCTTTTACCCTCAACTTTTAACCGCGCCAGACCTGTATCTTCTTTAGTTTCTAAGGTTTTCTGTTTTTCGGTGTTGACGCGGTTTAGCGATTGCTTAGTCCTTTCCTGTTCGGATTGAAAATCGTACTGTAGCTGCTTTACCTGTTCGCCTCGGATGCTCCCACGGATGCGTTCAGACTGTACTTGGAAGTCGTGTTCGTGCATTTTTCTAAATATGATGTACTATATCCATATTGCATACTATCAGTTAGTTAGCTTATGGTTATACATATAACAAATATATATCGGTTAGTTATCTGGCTATTAGATAATTAAATAGATACACTACTGAGAGTTTTGTAATACTCTTAGTAGGTTATTAGGATAAATGCCAGTGATAGTTAAATTAAAGGAACTCCGAAAAAAGAAAAATATTAGTCAGAATGAATTAGCCAGACGCTTAGAGATGTCATTGCCAAATGTTCAGAAGATAGAATACAACAAAGCTAAATCTATTCCATTTGATACTTTAGAAGCAATTTGTACAATTTTAGAATGTGAGGTAGGAGAACTATTAGTACTAGTTAAAAATGAGTAACTATATGATTAAACTACGATATATAAATGAAACTGAGTAAGACTTGTTCGCAGCATATGTTACAAATTACTGTGTTCCGAATTTTTACTTTACTTTTTGTATTCCTTAAAAATTCGTACTATTTAGATAAATTTACTTATTAATATTTGTTTAAACTAAAACTACTATTAAATGTAGTAAATAGTTAACACTACATTTATTCTTAATCTATTTTCTCACTTTTTCTAATACTTGTAGTATGTATAAATATAATCATGAATGATATTGAAAAATTTATAAAGAGTTTATCTATTCACACGGGGATACCTTACGTTTATGACAAAAACAATGTTGAATCTACCAAATGTAGAATAGTAGAGATAGGTTGGTATTCATCTTTATACTGGGTTTTTATACATGAAAATATTTTCACTGAATTTAATATGCCCTTTAAAAAATGCTTTGTTGAACCATATAAATATCATGGGATAATGGTGCATAAAGTAATGATTTTATGTAAAGAATTAGAACCTTATATACCAGATGATATGTTTGGTAATTGGTTTAAATGGTTTGTCGAGATATTAAAAGAGTCTGTTGAATTATCAAAAATACCTCATATTTCTAGTAAAGATAAAAAGTTAAAGTTTGAAGAATATCAGTATGAAAAACTTTTGGATTATGTAAATCCTTATGATGAAGTTATAGAACCACAACTTTACTTTTTAGTAAAAACAGCTATTGAAAATAATCATATTCCAAAAATAGAAATTGTTTATTATGACTTTGTAAAGTCAATAAAAAAATGGATTAATTGTAGAAAAAGAAATAGTAAATTCGGTAAATTATGGCTTGCTTTATTTGAAGAATGTGTAATTCAAGATGTTGGAAATCATCTTAAAACTTCTCATTATTTATCACTTTGTAATAACAGAAGCAAAGGAAAAAGTAAATACACCCGACTTGCTTACCAAACTAAATATATAAAAAAGTATAAATAGTGTGAGTATAAATTACTAATATAATCTTGTAACACTTACTATATATGGGTTTGAGGTTAGTCATGTCGTTTTTTAGGATACTGAAAATCAATGGTATTGTAATTTTCATACCAATGGATTGAATAATATGAATTCACTAGCAGCAATGCCAGATTTAGAATTTTTTCTAAACCTAGAATCTGAAAAAGATAATCGTGAATGCCATCATTGTGGCTCGAAAAAAATCAATATTGTATATGAAAAAGCACCGTGCCAGCACTACGCGGCTATTCGATGTGGGCGATGTGATGCGTTCAAGGGATGGATGGAAAAACCTGAAAATACAATTAAAAGAAATTCTACTGAAGAAATTCTTAATCAATTAAGTGGCATGTGGCGAATATTAAATAATTGGGAAAATAATTTTATTTCTAATATGAAAAGTAGAAAAAAGCACTCGCCGCGTCAGTTGGAGTGCCTTGAAAGTATTGTTAGAAAATATGGATTGAATAATTGATTATGCTATTTTCTGATTGTGAAAATCTAGCTTATACCCTTCTTTTTCTGCTAATAACTCAAGTGCGTACTCAAGAGTAGTAGTTTCTGTCCATCTTTTCGATTTACTGTATCTACTCATAAATTCACACAATAAAGGATTGATACGGTAACTCTTTCTAAGTTTTTCTGGTTTTAAAGTTTTCATAGCCGTAGTACATATGCTGTTCTTTTAATGTACTGCCATTAATTAAAAATAGCAAAGACGTGTATGTACAGCTTTACTTATACTTTCCAGAAATAATAATAAGTTTTACTGTACTAACACGTATTGCATTGTCATGACAGTAAATCTTATATTCAGTATTGTCAAATACAAAAAGGTGACTGTCGCGAGACAAGACACCAGAGAAAAAATAACCTATTTAGGATTTTAAAACATGAAACGCAACAATAATCAGACTGTTTCTTCTGTTATCCCAGATATTGATGTAGCTGCGAGTATTCTTTATGCTCCCGAATCTGAAACTACGCCCCAAACTAAAGATGAAAAAGGACAAGTCATTAGAGGTACTGCATTAGCTGTTTATATGGGTTATAAAAACTCGATGATTGAATGGGTTGATGAAACAGGTAAAGAACGATCGGTACCAAAGTTAGCTTTAATCTTTGCAGTTAAACTCCAAAACGGAAGTTTTAAAAATATTCCAGTAAAAACTTCTTACGCAGTGTCTCCCGGTACCAGTTTGGAGCAAGCGCTTAAAGCAATGGGGGTTAATCCCGAATATGAAAAAGTAGTACAAGACAAAGACGATGAAATGTTTGGTACTATCACAAAGCTCAAACGAGAGAAACTTGAATCTGACTTAGACGCACTTAAAGGACTTGCATTCCTCACAGAAATTGAAAACAAAATATCTAAAAACGGTCGTTATTACAGTGACATTGATTTAGACACTATCCAGGCAAGAAAAGGTAAAAACGATAAACACATGCGTGTAGTAGCCGCTAATAAGTGCGATGTATCGGCAATCAAAATCAACTTTAACGAAGACTAATACCTAAAAAATAAAACCCGGTAGTTGATAGCTACCGGGAAACAATTATAAAAAATCAAACTATTATGTTAGACGATATTTTTGGGGATTTGTCAACTTTTACCCTTGTAAATGATGACAATGAAATTATAGATAACATTGAAAATACTTTATCCTATGATAGCACACAGGACGACTTGTTCGGTGATTTATCAACATTTATTCTTGTTAATGACGGACATGGAAATATAGAATCTTCTGAAATAACCGATACAAGTGACCCTATTGACCCTGTAGCCAACGGGATTGAATTAACAGACTACCAACCAATACCGTTAGAAGATGAAGGATTAGAAGTCAAATTTACCGTAAAAGATTTAACCCCACAAGAAAAAGAAATATTCACTCATATCAAATCATTCACCTCACAATGCAAAGAAGAATGTGATAATCACATGGATATTGCAGAGTTAGCAATGATTCAAAATGTAGAAAATCCATTATTCTTTTCATTAAGTAACGATTATTTGTTTAGAACTCCTTGGGATTTGAGTTTAACCAAATTCAAAAAACAATACGAGGCTGATAGAAAAGGTACATCACCTAAAGAACTAATAGCAATGCCAGTGATATTCGATACAGAATATCAACCTTTTCTTGAAGAATTTAAAAAATATTTTTTTGGTCGTAAAAAGTTAAATTTAACAGTTCAGATAGGTGGTATCCACCAACAAGCACCTAAAAAAGTTTATTGTCATTGGGATATTCGAGATTGTAAATTACCAGAATATTTTCCCGCATTAACTAAAGAAGATAGTTGTGTTTTCCAACGATATTTAGCGGACAATGGCTATCACTTAGATTTTAAATTAAAAGATAATGGTAGGGGTGAATGGGAATATATGAACTGTAAGAATACCTTGCAGATACCTGTTTTTGGTCATATGCTGCAAGCAGATTTTATGGGCATGTGGCAACCACGAACTAAAATGTATCGGTACATTGAAAGGATCATTAGCGGTCGTGATAAAAACAATACTTTAGATGGTAAAAAACGCTTAGTAGGTGAAAGCGATGTCCCTGAATTATTGAAGCCTAGAATAATAGCTTATGACTATGAAAATAAAGTTAGTTATGCTATTCAATTAGTTTTTCATGACTCGCAATCTCTACACGGTATTGGTAAAAGTTTAGCTAAGTTAGCACAAGTTACTAAAACTGAAATTGAAGACGATAAAAATATTTATTCTAAAGAGCAAAAGAAAAGAATGCTCCCTGAATATTTAAAGTGTAATGAGAAAAAACATCGTGATAATTGGGTTAAATATTCCGTTGGTGCTGATTTAAAAGTATATGATGTGTTCATAAACAACGCCAAACAATTTTATAAGTTGTACGACGACCCGGAAATTAACGCTGTTAAATATTTTTCTCTCCCCCGTCCGACAATTGGTAGAAGTGTAGCTGATATTGTAGCAGCAAGAATACTTTGTAATTTTGAAAAAGCAATACTAGAAGATGTTCATAAACTAGCTATTAAATTGATAACTGAAAACACTGATAACACAGTTATTGAATTTGATAGTAAGAAAAAGTTTGTTAAACATCTGAAACAAGCAATAAAGATTGATAACGAATATGACGCAATATTATTTGAAACCGTTTCCAAACAACTACAACATAAATACGACAAAGAAAACGATGTTTCAACTATTGAATATAAAGAGTTAGATTCGATTCCAAAAAATTTACAACGATGGATTATTAATACTTTCTGTGAATGTTCATCAGCTATGAATCTTGCAGGTTTAAGCGATACCCGAAGAATCAATGCAAAAATACAAGGTGGTAGATGTTTTCGCAATAAACCACTTGTAACTACTATTGAAGGGATTATAGCCGACCCAGACTTTGACGGTGCTTATAGCTCGTTTATGCGGTGTTTGATGCTTCCTATGTGTGCTAACCCGTTTCGCATCGAATACGATTTAAAAAAGAAAACTCAAACCATGTCGTTAACTCAAATCCGTAAAAAATACGGTGATGACTTAATACCGGGAATGTATCAGTTTTTTGGAAGTTACACCGAAGAAAATAAAAACTTAATTGACCCCAAACCAAAACCATTAATTTACGCCCAAGATTTAATTCCTAGTTATCATCCTCATAATGCAATCAAACAAGTAACAGTTGGTAGTGAATGGTTAGAAAAATCCGATACCAGTTATATTTACACCAATCAAATTACTAACGGCATCTTTACCCATTGGAACTTACAAATCATTGACCACATATTAAGTAAAGAAGCTAAAAAAGAAATTTTAAACTCTAAAGTTACATCTGGAATAATTTACCGTAAATCTAACCAATTAGATACTATTCGAGAATTACTAGATGAATATCGTAATTATCAAGGTAATGACACTTATAAAATTCGTGAAAATAAAGAAATAATTACCCGTGATAGATGTCGTGGTTGGGTTGGTTTTAACTTGGGTGAATTAGTGGTAACACCCGTTCGTAAAATGCGTTCTAAGTATCCTAAGAAAACACCAGAAAACGAATTTTACAAGTTAATAGGGAATACAGTTTATGGGGTGCTTTGTTCTAAATATTTTCCCGTTTCCAACGTTGTAACCGCTAATAACATTACTTCCGGTGTTAGGTCTGGTATGTGGTGTATGGAAAAAGGGTTAGATTTACAAGGAAGTATTACTGATGGTGGTTTGGGTAATATGTTAAGAATAGCTTATGCTAGACCTAAAAATAAATTGTCGGATAAAAATACTTGTCAAACACATCGAAACAATAAAAGAACACAAGGCAATCAGGTCAAATATGGAATTATAGGAGGTTACAAAAATATTGAGTGGAAAAAAGATAGTAATGATACCATAATCTTTACTAATCAAGATGGAACAAGTTTTGAATTATGGGAGTGTCAAGATAAAGAACATCCCAGATTCAAAGAATTATCAAAACATTTTGATGATTTAATCTTTGAACATCTAGCCGAACAATTCCCCAAACTAGATATATTCCACGCGAATTTTACAGATGATAATGGAACTCCAAGGAAAGGAATACTAAGGATTGAATGCAAAGGGTTAACCAAAAAAGCGGTTACTCACGGTGCATCTAATTATCTTATTCGTGGTGGTTTTCATGCGATGTACGATAAAGATTTAATCGAAAAAGAAGGTGATATAGCTAGAGTCTTCTGTGCAATGCGTTCTTACCGTAAAGGCTATGGTACACACCCGCAAATCTTTATGGATAACTTAGGACAACACCCAGATATGGTTGATAGGTCAGAAGTATTTGACCAATCAATATTATTAAAAGTGGGATTGTTCCAAGAACGTTATTACAGCTACTTTGAAAACTCAGATTATCAAGTTGGTGATACTTTCTTTATGGAAAGGTTAATCCGTGAATTCCCCTTAAGTGCCTTTACATTTAAAAATGCTGAGCAGCGTAAAAACTGGGTTAGTGAAGTAACTTTAATGAGAGGTAAATACGGACAATCAATCGAATCATTCTTTATCAATGAAAACGGTCAAATAGAGTTTGAAAAAATGATTGAAGCGTTTGATATGTGGGTGGATGCAGGCTACAACTGCCTAGCTGATGTTTACGGTGACAATAAAACCGTCAAACGTAAAAGTAAAATGTTGCAATCACATCCAGAATACGAAACTTTGAAACAACGTAAAGTAGAAAAAAGAAAAGGAAAAAAATTAAATGGCTACTGATTACACCTACTACGTAAAAGTATTAGAAGACAAAGCTTTGTTAATTTTAGAAAAAGACTATGAAGATACATCGGTATTCGCAACAGGTGAAGACGATAGTTTGACTTATAGCTTAGAAGAAACAATTGACTTACCAACATATAAAAAGTTAATAAAAACAGATGAAAGATGGATTAATGCTCGTGTAGTCGATAAAAATCATGTGTTTAAAGAAGATGTTTCTGATGGGTGGTGTAACTACACTTATCAAACAGAAGGATGTGGTCACACCAGACGAACAAACAAATTCACGTTTATTTAATTCTTTTTTCACCCATTGCTTATACCGTTGTCCGGACGTTAAATCATTAGATAACCCCACACCTACCGAGGTGTGGGGTTAATGACGTGTACACTGCAATTGCGAGCATT
>CAYMZW010000153.1:0-14007 GCA_964395005.1 uncultured Rivularia sp. | reverse complement strand
CCTCAGATTGAGTACGTTTCGCTTCAAAAGCCAAAACGCGATCGCGAGTTCCCCAAACACACCAAAATAAACTTAAGACAGAAATAACAGCACATACCGCCGCTAAAACTAAAAACTGCTGTTGACGACTTTCAATTAAGGCAAATATTAATCGTGCTAATAATAATGAAACAATACTACCGCCAATAGAAAAAGCGAAGCGAATACTATTAAGACTAGTTCGTTCGTCGTAATCTTGAGTTAATTCTGGAGTCATTGCCGTGTAAGGCAAATTAACTACCGTATAAAATACCTGAGATATCACTCCAATAATCACGTAATACCAAAACAGTACCCAAACATTGGTACTTGGCACAATCCACTGCAAAAAGAAGAAAATACCAAAAGGTATCGCACCATACAGCAACCAAGGCAGACGACGACCCCAACGTTTAGATTCGGTTCTATCCGTCAAAACCCCTACAAATGGGTCATTTACAGCATCCCAAATTTTACCTACCATCAAGATACTGCCAGCCAAACCCGCAGGAATACCAGCAACATTTGTAAAGAAAACCAGCAGAAAAAATACGGAGATATTAGCAGTAATAGCCGGTCCCAAATCCCCAGCACCGTAAGCCAACTTGGTTTTTAAGTTGAGTTTTTTATCTTTATCAACATTTTGGGGATAACCATCAGCCGCAGAATTGCTCATAATACCTACACTCGTATTACAATAAAGAGTTTGGCATCTACCATTAGTTTTAAATTACCTTTCTTATGCCAGACCTTTATATCACGTGGTCAGATTATCACCACAAAATAGAACAACTAGCTGCTCAAATTTATCAATCCGGCTGGGAATTCAATCAAATAGTCTGCCTTGCCAGGGGTGGGTTGCGAGTAGGAGATATTATTTCCCGTATATACAAGCAGCCGCTAGCAATATTAGCCACATCATCTTACAGCGGTGCGGGCAAGCAAGAAAGGGGGCAATTGACCTTTTCTCAACATTTAACAATGACTTCAGAAACGTTAGGTTCCCGAATCCTTTTAGTTGATGACTTAGTAGATTCAGGAGTTACCCTCGAAGAGACTATTCCTTGGCTAAAGGAAAATAGCAAAACCCCTATAGAAGAAATTCGTACCGCCGTTATTTGGTATAAAGCTTGTTCGAGAGTAGCCCCCGATTACTACGCCGATTATTTATCCGACAACCCTTGGATACATCAGCCATTTGAAAATTATGAATTTACAAACCCAGCCGAGCTTGCCCAGAAGGTGAGTCAGTTTTGTTGAATTAAGGGGAATGGGGCATGGGGCATGGGGCATGGGGCATAGGTAGAGAAAGGAGTTAGGAGTTAAGAGTTAGGAGTTAGGAGTTAGGAGTTAGGAATTTAAAGCTACATACCTTGAACCTTAAACCTTATTTCTTATGCCCAATTCCCAATGCCCAATTCCCAATGCCCCATGCCCCATGCCCAATGCCCCATGCCCAATGCCCCATGCCCTATGCCCAATTACCAATTACCAATTACCAATCCAAAATCTAAAATCTAAAATCTAAAATACCAATAGCCATATCGGAAGAGTTAGGGGTAATATTAGGGTTCCTAGTGCGACTGTGGTTACTGCTAAGTCGGTGTCGAGATTGAATATTTCGGCAATTATTAAGCTGGAGAAAGCTGGGGGCATTGCTGATTGTAATAAAATTACTTTCGCCGGAATGCCTGTTAAGCCTAAAAATCTGAAGGTGATACCAAATATTAGGGGAATTAACAGCATTTTGATCGCTATGCTAATTCCTGAAGCGGGTAAATTATGCCAAGAATTCAATTTGCTCAATCGCATTCCCATTAAAATCAGTGATAAACCTACAACAATCCAACCCAAGTTGCCCAAAACAAATTCTGCTAACTGAGGAATTTCTACTTGCCGAAACAGCAAGCCGAATCCGAAACTCCATAAAGCAGGATTGATTAATATTACTTTGCTAATCTGCTGGGTGTTAGTAGCTGTACCGCCAAAACGCGCTGCGATAACTGCGCCGAAACCCCAAGTTACAAACAACGAACCTAATAAATCGTAAAATAATCCCCAGGCAAAATACTGAGTACCATATACTGCCAATGCGATAGGATAACCAAGAAAACCCGTATTTCCTGCCATCGCCGATATAATTAAACTTCCCTGAGTAGGCGGTAATAAGACTGTACTTGTAAAATAACTTTGCAATTTTATTACAACGATGGCAAAGAATGCTCCGAGTAACATCGCAGCGTAAGCTACTGCGGGTGCAATCCAAATTGCTCCAGATAAATCGGCTTTGCGTAAAAAAGCGACAATTCCTAACGGTACCCCTACCCAAAATAGGAACTTACCTAAGTGATTTAAAGCCGTATTCGGGAGCAAGCGCCCTAATAAAAATCCTATTGAAACCGTTGCAATCAGCTTAAAGTAAAGTTCTAAGATGTTTTCTAACACAAAATCAGGAATTGCAGATGTAACCTACTATCTAACAGGTTTCTTTCTCTACAGTCTACAATCTCTAATAATTACCGAACATTCATCAGGAGTTGAGCCTTGAATAATGAGTTTTACGAGGAAGCACAAAACTCAACCCCCTCCGAAATTAGCGAAGATATTCCCCAAGCTTTGCGCGATACTCCTGATGCGCCTCCCAAGATAGGTTTACGCCCTTCATTTTTGGCGATCGCCGGAGTAATGGGTTTTGCTGTGCTTGCTGCAATCAGTGGTCTAATATTTTACATTGCCGCACCGAAAAATTCTGCTAAAACACAACCTTCACCTACAGTTTCTGCTTCTCCCAACCCAAAGGAAGCAGAAGATAATGCTCTCTTAGGTCATCTAGAATACCAAGAAGCACCAGAATCGGAAATTGTGGCGGTTAATGCCAACGGAAGACGGATAAGATTACGAAAATCCGCCGGTGAAAAGTTTAAGCAGATGGTAAAAGATGCTCGAAAAGCCGGTGTAAGATTAGTGCCAATTTCAGGATTTCGCACCGTAAAAGAACAGGAAAAGTTATTTATTAGAGTAGGTGCCCAACGCAATCAAACACCAGCCCAAAGAGCATCAGTAAGCGCTCCTCCCGGACATAGCGAACATCACACGGGTTACGCAGTAGACATTGGTGATGGTGAAGTACCGGCTACGAATTTGAGTACAAAATTTGAAAATACCAAAGCTTTTAAATGGTTAGAAGCAAACGCTCCCCGTTATAGTTTTGAATTGTCATTTCCCGAAGGTAATTCACAAGGTGTGAGTTACGAGCCTTGGCACTGGCGATTTGTTGGCGATCGCGATAGTTTAGAAACATTTTATAAGGGTAGGGATGTTAAGCCAGTGCCTACACCGGAGTCTTAGAGGATGCTGGCGGATATAATCCCCGGCGATTGAAATCGCGGCTACACAGGCAAAACCCACCTCCGTGGGTTGAGAATAACAATTAATTTTGTAGAGACGTAGCAGTGCTACGTCTCTTTATTTATGGAGATAACGCGAAATCTTTGTTTCAGGAATGAAAATAACTACCTATTCAATCAATAGAAATACTGATAAATTATCTGAGTTAATGCAAAAAATATTGCATAGCCTCTACTTGCTCAGAGATATAAAAAATTGTTAGTAAAACCTCTTAAAGGATTGAATCATGCGCTACAGTCTTAAATTGCTCGCTGCAACCGTATTTTTAGTTTCCTCACCCGTAGAAGCTGTAGTCACGAATAACTCATCCGTTACCAACAATTCATCCGTTGCCAAATCATCCGTTGCCAAATCCGTTGTTAATGAATTCGTGAAGATAGCGCAGGTAGAAGGAAAGAAACAGCGTAGAAATGAAGCTTTGCGGTTGAATGAATTAGGTATGCAACACTTTAATAAAGGTGAATATCCAGAAGCGTTAAATAATTTTGAGCAAGCTTTAGTTATTGTTGGAGAAATTGGAGAGCGTGAAAGTGAAGGTGCTACTCTCAACAATATTGGAAGAGTTTACAGCAGTTTGGGAGAATACAAAAAAGCATTGAATTACTTTCAACAAGCTTTTGCTATTGCCAAACAAGTTGGTAATAAGCCGATGGAAGGTGGTACTCTCCACAATATTGGAGAAGTTTACCGCAGTTTGGGAGAATACAAAAAAGCATTGGATTATTTCCAACAATCTTTAGCTATTGATAAACAACTTAGCGATAAAGCAGGAGAAGGTATTACTCTCAACAATATTGGCTTAGTTTACGATAATTTGGGAGAATACAAAAAAGCATTGAATTACTACCAAAAAGCTAATCGCATTCATAAACAAGTTGGTAATAAAACGGAGGAAGGTACTACTCTCAACAATATTGGCAATGTTTACATTAATTTAGGAGAATACCTAAAAGCATTGAATTACTACCAACAATCTTTAGCTATTCATATACAAGTTGATAATAAGCTAATGGAAGGTACTACTCTCAACAATATTGGTTCAGTTTACGACAATTTGGAAGAATACCCCAAAGCATTGGATTATTTCCAACAAGCTAATCGCATTCATAAACAAGTTGGTAATAAGCTGATGGAAGGTACTACTCTCAACAATATTGGCTTAGTTTACAACAATTTGGAAGAATATCCCAAAGCATTGGATTATTTCCAACAAGCTTTAACTATTACAAAACAAGTTGGGAATAAAGCGGAGGAAGCTACTACTCTCAACAATATTGGCGCACTCTACAATACTATTAACAAATATCCAGAAGCTGAAAAAAATCTATTCGCTGCAATAAAGATTTTAGAATCTCTCAGGGGGGGATTAACTGACGACCAAAAAATAAAAATCTTTGAAACACAAGCTAAAACTTATCGCTTTCTCCAAACAACTTTAATCGCCCAAAATAAAACTAATGCTGCATTAGAAATATCTGAACGCAGCAGAGCTAGGGCATTAATAGAATTATTATCCTCTAAATCTAATCCGTTTACTCAAAACTACAGAAATTATAGATATCAAGCTAAACGCCGATTTAGTTGTACTGAGTGCTTGCGATACGGGTAGGGGACAAATTACTGGAGATGGCGTAATAGGCTTATCGCGATCGCTGATAACTGCTGGTGCATCAAGTGTAATTGTTTCTTTATGGAAAATTCCTGATGAATCAACATCAAATTTGATGACCGAATTTTATCGTCAATGGGAGAAAACAGGAGATAAAGCTAAAGCCTTGCGTACTGCTATGTTGACAACAATGAAAACCAATCCAGAACCGATACATTGGGCAGCTTTTACGTTAATTGGTGAAGCACAGTAGTATAATTTTAAAGAAATTTAGTTCTAGAATTTAAGACTAAAGTCCTTACTACGAACTTTGCTATTTTAAATTAATTCCCTAAAATCTCATTCACGCTAATTTTTATATCATCAAAAGCTTGAATAATTAAACTTTCACCCTTGCTAAATTTCTCTACTTTCTGATATTTACTATTTACAGGTTCTCGATAAACTTCCACGCATTCGAGATTAATATCAACCAACCAAACTTCTATTACACCTTTTTCAGCATAAAGAGGAATTTTTACTTCTCGGTCATATTTAATAGTAGTATCAGCGACTTCTATAATCAAAAAAACATCTTTTGCCTGTGGATGTGCCGATGCGTAAAAATCTTCACGAGGTTTTAATACAGCTACGTCTGGTTGTAATTCAGAAAATTCATTTAATACAACAGAATTTTGAATACTGATAATTACTTTATGACCTAATTTTTGATGCAAAAAAGAATTTAAACGTCTTCTACAAGCAGCGTGTTTGATTCCTATAGCAGCCATTTCAATTATTTCACCCAGAATCAATTCCACCCTGTCATCTTCATTAAGAATGCCAGACTCTGCCATTTTGTGGAATTGTTCGACAGTAAATTTCCTTCTGAGCAATTGTACAGTCATTTCAATTTTAGATTTTAACAACGGATGCTTTACTGGTTCCTAGTCTCTGACTGGGAACCGATAACCGGAGGCTCTGCCTCCAGTATAAGTGGAAGGCAGAGCCTTACTAAAATGCGTTACAAGGCAGAGCCTTGTAACGAGAATAAGGCAGAGCCTTGTAACGAGAATAGGAGACAGTAAATCATCCACTGATAACTGTTCACTGCTCACTGTTCACTGTAAAAATGGAGCTAAGCGGATTCGAACCGCTGACTTCCTCAATGCCATTGAGGCGCTCTACCAACTGAGCTATAACCCCGCAAAATGCATCTTTAATGATGCCTTAATACTTTACTATTTGTCAATATACAAATTTAAAGAAACCGCCATTATGTATAAAAGTAATTGCTTCTAAAAGAAAAAATTATGATGAAGCTTGTAGTAAGTAGCTCATACAGTGCCCCATGAGGAAGTAAACTACCATCATAGCCGCAGCTGCTAGGGCAACCAACATACCAGCCAGCATCAATGAAAATTCTTTGTCTTCAACTGCCCTTTCCATTAGGTGTAAAGACCATGCTACTAAAGCTACATCAAATACTAAAATAGGAATCAACATATTTCTTAAGTTATATTAATTATTGTTAATTTATATTAACATCGTTTCAAAGAACTGTGTTGAACTAAATTAGATATTGAAAAAGCTAGTTTTTTCCTTTTCAAAGCTAATTTCGCACGGGAATCTTTCGGTCATTTAAGTAGTTCTTAATTTGCGCTACACTAAGTTGTCCGTAGTGCAAAAGCGATGCTAATAGTGCCGCTTCCGCTTGACCTTCGGTAACGGCTGAGTATATATGTTCGCAATTTCCTGCGCCGCCGGAAGCGATTACTGGAATACCTACAGAGTCTGCAATTGACTTTGTTAATTCAATGTCATAACCGGCCTGAGTTCCATCAGCGTCCATGCTTGTTACTAATAGTTCTCCTGCGCCTCGTTGTTCAACTTCTTTCGCCCAGTGAAGGGCATCTAAACCAGTATTCTCCCGTCCACCACGAACGTAAACATCCCAACCAGAGTTTTCTGTATCTAACCTTCGCTTAGCATCAATCGCGACAACAATACATTGATTGCCAAAGCGATCGCTGGCTTGATTAATAAAGTCTGGATTTCGTACCGCTGTTGAATTAATACTAACCTTATCTGCTCCAGCTCGTAACAGTTCTTTAACATTTTCTAAGGTTTGGATTCCTCCACCCACGGTAAGTGGAATAAATACCTGTTCGGCGGTTCGGTAAACTACGTCGATAATGGTGCCTCGGTCTTCATGAGTAGCTGTAATATCTAGAAACACTATCTCATCTGCACCTGCTTCGTCGTAAACCTTTGCTAACTCTACTGGATCGCCAGCATCTTTAAGGTCTACAAAGTTAACTCCTTTTACAACACGTCCCGCCTTGACATCTAAGCACGGTAAGATTCTCTTAGCTAGCATAATTTTATGAAAGCACTCCCATCGTATTTACCCGAAATATTTGCCTGAAATATAAATTCTAAAGCTGACGCACCTTACTCGACAAAAAAAATTTTGACATCCGTGTTTTCTCGCATTTACGGCGGCGATGAAAACAAGCGTTGCCCTCACTTTTAGAACAAGTAAAACATTATCTATGAGCGGACTATGGCGATTATCTCCTCTAAAAAACAGCCCCAGCCTCAAGAACCAGACAAGGAACCCCGTCACCAGAAGAAAACTGGGAAACAAAAAGCGGACGAAAAACTTTTGCAGCCCCAAGCAGCTATAGATGATATTGATAATAGTGAAGTTGGTATTCGTCCACAGAAATTTGCCGATTATATTGGGCAAAAAGATTTAAAAGATGTACTTGACATTGCAATCAAAGCAGCTAAATCTAGAGGTGAAGTTCTAGATCACCTGCTGCTTTACGGTCCCCCAGGATTGGGTAAAACTACAATGGCAATGATTTTAGCATCTGAAATGGGAGTCAACTATAAAATTACCAGCGCTCCCGCTTTGGAACGTCCCAGAGATATTATGGGACTGCTTGTCAATCTTAAGCCTGGGGATATTATCTTTATTGATGAAATTCATCGCCTCTCCCGGATGACCGAAGAAATATTATATCCGGCGATGGAGGATTATCGTTTAGATATTACTGTAGGCAAAGGCTCTAGCGCTCGTACCCGCAGCATACCCTTATCAAAATTTACTTTAGTCGGAGCAACAACCCGTGTCGGAGCCTTGAGTTCTCCTTTTAGAGACCGTTTTGGTTTAATTCAAAAACTGAGATTTTATGAAGTAGAAGAACTCAGTCAAATTGTCTTGCGAACTGCTCAAGTACTTAAAACCGATGTAACCAAAGATGGCGCATTAGAAGTTGCCCGTAGAGCGCGAGGAACGCCGCGTATTGCCAATAGATTGCTCAAGCGAGTCCGCGATTATGCCGAGGTTAAATCTTCTGGCAAAATAAATGAAACTGTAGCAGCAGAAGCTCTGCAATTATTCCAGGTAGATCCTTGCGGCTTAGATTGGACTGACCGCACTATGCTAAGCGTGATAGTAGAACAGTTTAGTGGAGGTCCTGTAGGAATAGATACAATTGCGGCTGCGACGGGTGAAGATATGCAAACAATTGAAGAAGTATACGAACCGTACTTAATGCAAATTGGTTACTTACAGCGGACTCCTCGTGGTAGGGTAGCAACACCTGCGGCTTACAAACATTTAGGTTTTAAACCACCCAACGAACAGTTATCTTTGCTTTCTTAACGTCAAAATAGTTAGGAGTTAGGAGTTAGGAGTTAGGAGTTAGGAGTTAGGAGTTAGGAGTTAGGAGTTGTGAGTTAGGAGTTAGGAGTTGTGAGTTAGGAGTTAGCAGAGGGAGCGGAGGAAGCAGAGGGAGCGGAGGAAGCGGAGGAAGAAAAAATTTATTTGCCTCCCCTACTCCCTGCTCCCTACTCCCCAATTATCGAGTTAGGAGTTGTGAGTTGTGAATTATTTAGTTTGAATTTACGATTCATAACTCATATTTAATTAACAATAGGACTTAATAAAGCCCCCCTTAAAAAGGGGGGTTGGGGGGATCTCAGAGTTGGGAACGCCTGCTTTTTGTTTACGATTACGGCCATTCCTGCTACTATCCACTAACTACTATCCACTAACTACTATCCACTAACTACTATCTACTATCAATTTCATTAATTATGATCAAACTAATCGGAATATTACTAAGTTTACTTTTATTATTTAGCTGGGTTGAACCTGTTTTTGCATTAACAACTCAAGCGGATACGCTAACAAAAGAAGAATTAAAAGAAAGAGATGATTTAGGTAATAAGGCTTTTGCTGCTACTAATAAAGGTGATTTTGCTTTAGCTGAAGAATATTGGACGAAAATCATTGAAAAGTTTCCTGATAATGCCGCAGTTTGGAGTAATCGGGGAAATTCTAGAATTAGTCAAAATAAGTTAGAAGAAGCGCTAGCTGATTTTAATAAATCCATAGAACTTGCTCCTAATGTCACAGATCCTTATTTAAATAGAGGAGCTGCTTTAGAAGGTTTGGGAAGATGGGATGAGGCGATCGCTGATTATGACTATATTTTAAAATTAGATCCGAATGACGCAATGGCGTATAACAATCGAGGGAATGCCAAAGCTGGTTTGGGACAATGGTATGAAGCTATAGCAGACTATCAAAAATCGGCGGAAAAAGCTCCAAATTTCGCTTTTGCTCGTGCTAATTATGCTCTCGCGCTTTATGAGACTGGTCAAAAAGATGAAGCTATACGAGAGATGAAAAATATTATCCGTAAATATCCTCAGTTTCCCGATGTACGCGCATCTCTTACCGCAGCACTTTGGGCAAAAGGAGAAAAAGGTGAAGCTGAAAGTAATTGGGTAGCAGCTTATGGATTAGATCGTCGTTATAAAGATATTGATTGGGTGAAAAACGTGCGACGCTGGCCTGATAGTATGGTTGCTGCTTTAGATAAGTTTTTGAAATTGCAGTGATTTTACTTTTTCGTACATATTCCAATAAATGCACTTGATAATCTTTTCTGAAGATTTTAAGTGTATTTTTTTACCAAATTTCATATTAATAGTTAAGACAATATCTTTTTTAATATTTTAATTGTGCCACAAGACAACGTACTCTTTTTGCAGCGGACTATGATAAATAGTTTTAATCCAAGAAACCAGTATTAGTTCAAAGATAGCAACATGGGATTTTTTTTCGTGTTATGAACTTACATTAAGACCTCGCAATTACGAATAAATTCTGTATTAGTAAACAGTAATTCGTGATATTGGGGCTTAATGTTAAAAGATAAGTACGCGCGTAAACCAGAAACTGATAAAGGGTTTAGTGTTTTTAAAACTTTCAAAAGAGATGCGGAACTAATCAAGAATTTATCCGTTGATGATGCTACAATTTCCAAAGAACCTGTTATTAGTATGTCGTCTTTGGGCGATTTAGGAAGGTTTGGAAATCAACTATTACAATATGCTTTTTTAAAAGTCTGTGCTAAGAAGTCTAACGCACGAATGGAATGTTGTCCTTGGATAGGGCAAACTTTATTTGGACTTGAAGATGCACCGATTTCTAGACGTTTACCTTTAGCTGTTGAAAAATCGTATTATGGCCCCAACCTTTTTGATTACATTCCCGAATTCATTCCTTACATAGAGAAACTATCACATCAAAACAGCTTTCGGATTCATGGGGAAGAGATTATTGAAAGCGATTTGGTAAATGTTGATTTATGGGGATATTTTCAGGTTCATACTCATTATTTACAGCCGTATAAAGAAGAAATTCGCTCGTGGTTTGAACCCGTCAGCGATTTAAAGTCTGCTTTATTAGATGGATTAGAAAAACTTCGTTCCCAAGGTAAAACAATAGTTGGAGTTCATATTCGACGAGGTGATTTTTTTTCGGTGCCAATGGCTGGTTTTACTCTTGTAGTTCCTTCTAAATGGTGGTGCGAGTGGCTTGAAAGTATCTGGGATGAATTAGATAATCCAGTTCTTTTTCTGTGTAGCGATGATTTAGATAATGTAATTGATGATTTTAAAAAATTTTCACCCATCACATACAAAGATTTAGACATTAAGCTACCAGAAAGAATGAAAGATTTAGATATTGGGTTTTACACTGATTTTTTCTTGTTAAGCAACTGCGATATAGCAGGTATCAGCAACAGCATCTTTAGTTTCACTGCCTGTATGTTAAACGAGCGCGGTACAAAGTTTGTTCGTCCGAATTGGGATTTTTCTCAAAAATTTGAGCAATTCGATCCTTGGAATAGCGTACCGCTTTTACATATAGGATACCCACAACAAAAATCTTTCAAAAGTTATGGCGATGCTGTTTATACTACTTACGTTACTCAAGGGATATGGGGAATGCTCAAATTCATCTTTATTTACTATCCTAAGACTGTTTTAAAAACGTGGATTATTCGAGTATTTTTAGGATATCAAATTCAAGGATTTTTGGGACTTTTGAAAAGTTTGCTATATACATTAGGTTGGCGCTCTGTGTGGAAAAGCAATAGCTAAACTTCTTGTTCCCAGTCAGAGACTGGGAATAAATTGCATGAGGCTCTGCCATCAAGCTTGTAACTTTAAAATTAGGTGACAATATCGTAAGTCTTAATTCTGACTACAAACATCAGAAATAATGCAAATCATATCCGAAGCCAAAGTTTCTATCGTTTCCGTACTAATTGAAGGTTGAGAAAACATAAAATTCAATAACATTTTTCCGCGAAAAGTAGAAACAGCAGCAGCAAAAACTCCTCCAAATGCTGATTGTGCTGTCACAAAGCTAATTTCTTCTAATTCAAATTTACCGTAATTATGTGGAATATTAATCCTACCGATATTAGTTAAAGCTGCACTAACAGATGATTGATAAGGATTTGCGATCAAAGGTTTTACGATCATTTTAAACATCAACATTTGTCTAAATACATCGTTGCTTGCTAAAACTTTTTTTAGTTGTTGTTTGATATCTCGTGCTAAATCCCAAAAATTTTCATTTACTAGGAGATTATGAAAAGAAGGTACAGCAGAAGCAACTGCACCTAAATGTTCATTACTTATTTGGGTTTGTAAACGCTTACGCAAATCTACAGATGAAAGAAAGCTGTAATTATTGTTGTTTTTCGTAGAAAGTTTAGTTTTTTTCGCAACTGCAAACAACATTGCAGCACCCAAAGCAGTTTGTACGGTAGTTTTTTTTTGACGACAGGTATTTACTAAGCGTGTAGTTAATTCCGAATTCAGCCTTTTATGCACTATGCCGCAGCTACGAGATTCTAAAGGTATGCTTTTTTCAAAATTTAAAGTTGTAGGTTGATAACGCAATAACTGTAGTTTCAAATTTAATAAATAAACAACATTACTTATTGCTCCTGTAAAACCTTGAAGTGATTTTGGAATTAATTTTTGAATAGAAGCTAATTGAAGTAATTGATTAAGACTGGTTTCTCCATTCCCTTTAGCAATATTTTGACAATTAGTTAATATTTCCGAGTGCAATTGTATGCATGATGAAGCATCTGCGATCGCATGATGTATGCTTGTAATCAGATAACAAGTATTTTCGTCTTCTTCAAAGTTAATAAGTGTAACTCGCAGCAGGTTTTTATCGCTATCTATTTTGTGATTTAATTCTTCGACAACAACTTCTTCCCACTGCTTTATCTGCTGCTTCTTCACAACTAATAATGGAATTTTATCTGCTCCTGATTTAAACCAAAAACTATTTGATTTCGGGATAATTCGAGCATTAAGTAAAGGATGACGACTTTGGATAATATCAAGTGCTTGCCTTAATAATTCCTCCTCCAAAATTCCTTTGATGCGGCTTATTGTCACAATATGAAATGAAGCCGCAAGATTATTTAAAATTTCCATTGCTTGCTCGTGAGCAGCAAGTTTTCTGCTTTTTAACATGGGTAGATGGGGAAGGGGAGAGGGGGAGATAGGGAGAGGGGGAGAGGCGGAGACAAGGAGAGGCGGAGAGGAGGAGAAATAACTCTTAACTCCTAACTCCTAACTCCTAACTTTTTACTAATTCCTGAATTTTTCCCGGAGTTAATTCTTGTACGTTACTTAAAACTATTGTTGCTCCGGCTTTTTTGAGTGATTCGGTGTATGCATCGCGTTTTTGTGCCGTTTCCTGTACGTGAGGCGGTAATACTCCTACACCAATCCAAGTGCGATTTGGTCGATTCTTTCGTGCTTTTTCTACGGTATACATATCAGCTACCGTATCTCCTACGTAAATAACTGGTGGCGAATTATTGCTATTATCAACACCATTTTTTAGTAGCTCAACTGTAGAAAATAGTCCTGTGGGGTCTGGTTTACCTGGAGCATCTTCCATTGCAATTAATACGGGAGATTGTAAATTGAGGCGCTGTTGCAAAACATAGGTAGCTGAAGCGCGAGTTGCACCGCTAAAAAATCCCCAGCTAATTCTCGCTTGTGTAAGTTGGTTCAGGTAACTAGACTGTAACAATAAAGGTTCGTCGCAAATATAGCCCGTGAAATTATTAGGATCGGTACCTCGGTAACGCGATTGAAAAAAGGCGACAATCGAGTTGTAATCAAGATTTACTTGTTCGCGGGATTGTTTTTGAGTTTCAAAATAACGATAAATTAATTCTTGAGAGCCTTCCCAATCATTATTCCAGACACCTTCGGACTTAAGAAGGTCAATATCATCTGCTGTAGGACGATATGCTTGTGCTGTAAAATGCTCTACAGTATCTGCTAAAGCTCTTCGATAGGAACCCGATACATCGCGCACTACGCCATCAATATCAAAAACAACAATGGCCCTAATTGAATTTTCTTGATTCACGGTTTTCAGTTATCAGTCAACAGTCAACAGTTAACAGTTAACAGTAATCAGTGACCAGTTACCAGCTACTAGTTAAAAGTTAGGAGTTAAGAGTGAGGAGTTATTTCTCCTTGTCCCCTTGTCTCCCCCTCTCCCCCCTCTTCCCCCTCTCCCCATCCTAATTGCTCAGATGGTAAGGTATTAAGTTAAAATAGGCGATTGCTGTTGT
>CAYMZW010000152.1:0-14074 GCA_964395005.1 uncultured Rivularia sp. | reverse complement strand
TAGATTAACAGACATAACTGGTTAAGTAAAGCATGTCTGCAATGCATCTCTGCGTTAGAGGCATCTGGTTAACTGGTTATCTCTGCGTTAAGTGTGCTGTATATGTGCAATATCTGAAATGCTTACTAAATATAGGTTTTAGCTAATAGTCAATCCCGCGCATCCGGATACAAGCCCCCGCAAATAGTTACTGGTTATATATAATAGCTAACTAGTTCTACTAATGTATCCAGTTATTATTTTGCTTAACTAGATATTATTCTTTTATTCGGTTTTATCGAATAAATTGCCTCAGTAATGCTAGGTGTTTTATACATTTAATCTAAGTGATGATAAAAGCGCGGTCGCGCTGGTGTTTATCTATGATTAGTAATTTTACAATTAATTGACAAAAATACACTTACTGGTACTTTTAAATTATGTTTTAATTTGCTTGCCACGGCATAACCTCATGAACGTCGTGGAAGTCGCGTTTGTTTCTAAAGCATAATTTTGTATGGGTTAGAATAGCGGTTGATAATAAATCCTTACTACCTTTGCTGAGTCCGTGAAATTCCCCTACGAGAAGGCTGCTACAATCCTTGCTGAGTGCGATTTCTTTGGAGATAAGCAAGCATCAGAAAGATGGGGAGTCGATGTCCGCACAATTAGAAATTATCGCGCTAGGTTAAGCGAAGACAAACATCTAACTTCACTTTATCTTACTAAGAAACAATTGCTGGTATCTGGTTGGCAGCAAGACTTAACTAAATGCTTGAATATTGCACTACAAAAGTTGACCGAGTTAATTCTTGATAGGGATTCGGAACCCAGGCGAATAACAGCACTCACAAATGCAGTTAAAGTTGTTGGTGAATTACAGATTGCTGCTGATGTTTTAAGCGATAATTAGCCCGATTATCGAGTTTGGCTTATGAAGGACAAATGCGGAAAAGTGAGGAAAAATAGGGAAAATTAAAGACAAATAAAGGTGTTTTTTGCGCTCTATTTCCATAAAAGAAGACTTGACCGGGCTTATATCGTACAAAATTTTAACAATAAGACATTAGCTAAAAGCTAGTTATATCAGCTAATACAGCCGATAGCATGAACTTAATAATTGATAAAAACGAGTATCTTTCCTCACTTTTCCTCATTCTCCCGATGCAGAAATAGTAATAGTGGTGGACACGACGTATCAAGAAAAGTTGATGGTAGTCACCCCCTGTATATATATAGATAGTACTAATGGTGACTACCTTTAGACATTTCCCAGATATGACTACAGCGAGTGGTGGACACGACGTATCAAGAAAAGTTGATGGTAGTCACCCCCTAAAATTGGGGTATGCTTGTTGCGTTTTTCGTATAGACGTATTATTTATGTTGAAAAAGAACGATTGGTCATTTCTCAAGGGCAAGAAGTCTGAGAAGTCCGAGAAAACTGTTAAACTGCCACCGCCAGAAAAACTATCCAAAGATTATGGGCTGCATTCACTTGAAAATGGTCATAGGGATAGCATGACTTTTCACGTAGAGTATTACTCTATTGCAAACGATTTGCCAGGGCAATGGCATATGCAATTTGCAGTTGAGGATGATTTTATTACTTCAGTTTTGGCAGACAACAAGCAAGGTGAATATATAAAAAGGAATAATCCTCATTGCTTCAAGGTAAAATTATCCCCTAGTGAAGAATTTAAGGATAGATGGGGTAATCGAGTTGTTCCGTTCCGAGTAGTGGAAATTTTAGATTAAGCTACTGCGCTTTCTAACTTATCCCACTGCCATAGCCAGGTAGATAATTTTATTTGTAGTTCGGATTCACTTGGTAATAATTCAAGTGCTTTCTCAATAATTTCTAGTGATTTACTGCTAGCATTAAATCGATTGTTAAGTAATCGGTGAAATTTATCTTTACTTGATATTTCTTGAAATGCAGTTGCAACTGTATTGGGGTTGCTCCAGTATTCCCTTTCCGCTATTTCCCCATTTCTTTTTTCTTCCTCCAGAAAATCTCGTTTAAGCCAACCATCAAAAACATTTTCTCTACCATCCAATTTGACAATTGGTAAACCGTTTGCATCGAGTAAGATTTTCTTAGACTTTCTTTTATCAGAAGTTATGTATTCAAAATCGGCTGAGGGCTGACCGTAAATCCTTATTTGTTTCCCCCTTCCCCCTTCTTTTCTAATGAAGGGCATTTTGTGACCGATTAAATTTAAAAGCCTTTGGGTACATTCAATTGGATTATCAACTTTAGAAAAATCAACGCCTAACGCTAATTTCAAAGAATAAATATTATTACGACATTTATCGTAAATGTCTTGGATTACTGGGTGATTTTTGTCAAAATTGGTATCGTTGTAGAGCCGATTAATTCCCAGAAAATCTAAAGCATCTATTTTTTTACCCAACAAGCTTTTATTCGTATCTGGTACAAAATACTCCCCATTTCCATTACTCAAAGCAGAATTTATTATAGATTCGTCCCTAGCTTTTAAAAACTTCCTACCCACATCAAAGTAATAATGTAATCGTATCTGTGGGTACCATCCGTCATCATCTTTCTGCACTAATAAAGGTGTAACTTCTACCCCATAACTACGTTCTAATTTACCTTTCTTCAACTGCAATAATTCATCATCATTACGGGATTGTTGCTTTTGTAATTTTTCGTAAGCTGTATCATTTAAGCTTTCTGCTTGTGCAACATTCTCCCGGTGTTTTTGGTATTGCTCATCCCGATTATTGTCAATTTCTACTTTGGTTTTTTCTGCCTGATTCTCAGATGGTAATTCTATTTTTTCGCTATCATCACTATCAATAAATTCATCCGAATTATCAATATCAATTATGATATGTCCTTCCGCTTCAAGTTCGTGTAATACTTGCTCCGAATAATTCCACTTACCTTGATTAATTATTGCTCCCAATTTAGCCCAAGTAGTTAAAGCTATTGGCTCAAAATTACCGTCTAAAGTTTCCTCAAAACCGCAATCAATTAAACGATTCCTGTTAGCTTTATCTAACTTCCTTTGACTAGCAATAAGCGCTTTATGGTTAGTAGACTTATTACCAATAAAGCCTATCCCAGTTGACTTTACCCAGATATAGCGCGGTACTGGTACGCGGTATCTTGATAAAAATTGCCGTACAGAATCGGTAGTGCTAACACCTTGGAATATTCCCCACACTCCATCAAAATGTTTTTCTTCAATACTTACACCAGTTTCAATAGTTGGTGTAGCGATTACTAAATCATAATCCTTGATGACTTCGTTTATTTTATTCACACAACCGTAAGCGGGATGTTTGGGATTAGCTACAGTTTCCGAGTCAATTCTAAGTATCTTGAGGTCGGGTATATGCTTCTTAAAAAATGCTTCAAGGGCAATACTTCCCCATCGTGACTTTGCTTTTTGACCGGACACGCAAAGTAAATGTTTTTCACCTTTATTTAACTTTTCTTTGAGTAACGTAACTAACCGTCTGGCATCTTTATCTTTAAAATTATGTACCTTCCAAGGTTGATTAAACTTATACTCATTCTCAATGATATGAGTTTTAATCTCCCAACCAATTAACCCCTTAATAAAGTCAATCGCAATATCATTTAAATCAGCATCAGCAATAATTATCTTCCCTCCACTTCTAATAACATTCTGTAGAAGTTCTTTGAGAGTTTTAATAATCGCTACCCTTTCTTTAACACAGGTACTTGATGATAATAAATGCCAAATTACCTGCATTACCTCGTCAATAATGACCACGCTCTTACCCCAATATTCGGGTTTAAATCTTGCTTGGGAATTGGGGTGTAGGGAATCAACACAAAGCCCCATACCCTGTAAATTTTTAGCTTCGCAGTCTTTGACCTCGGTAACGTAAGGAATGCCCAACCTATCAGCGGTCTGTGTAGAAAGCTGGATTCTATGGGTAAGCAGTAGAATGCGCTTCTCACCGCTAGAAAGTAGGGGAGAGGTAAACCAAGCCATCCAATGAGTTTTACCCGTCCCCTTGGGGCTTCTAACGCCGATTAGTTGCGCTTCTGTTGGTGGTAAGGTGTCGTTGGGGTCATCTTGGTTTAACAGGTAACGTCGATTTAGTTTTTGATTGACTGGGTAGGTTAACTCTTTTAGCTGTTTGCTTTCCCAATCATCAAAGCCCAAAGCGCTACGGTAGAAATTGCTGAATTGTTCTTCTGGATTGATTCCCAGTAGGGAGGAATTATAAAGCGCGTCATCAATCCCCTTGCCAATTTTTCTATCCCAAGTGATAACCGCTGGCTGGCAGCCGAATTTTTTAAACAATTTAGCTGTTTTACCGATAGCGTTGTTAACGTCGCGTCTCGTACTCCGTTTAGAATCTTGGTCAAAACAGAAATAAATACGCCGTTCTGGACTAGCAAATATTTGTAGCTGGGGAATTAAATAAGGCATTCCTATGACTTCCCCGTCATCCGACTTGGGCTTGCGGATGCCCATCGTAATACCGGGTAGCGCTATCGCTACATAGCTACAGCTAAGAATTGCAGCCGCTTTTTTAGCCCCCTCGGTAATAATCAAAGGAATTTTGGGATTATCAATAACCCACTTCCAGAAAATTTCGGGTTGGGTCGTAACGTCGCGGTAGTTGTCCGGTAACGCCACATCATAACGCCGTGCGATTACTTCCCAAATATCAACGGGAATTCTTAGCGCAAAAATTTCAGTCGGAACCTTGAGGGGATGCTCGTATTTAACGTACTTGCTCTTGGATATATCAAAATAGGGATTGTCCGGTTTAAAAGTACCCCATTCGGAAATATCCCCGGTGAGAACATCAACTCCGCCACAATACCAACCACCATTACTGCAATGAGAATAGCGCTCAATCGTTCGCAAGTTAACCCGCCCGGTGTTAGTACGTTTTAACTCGTCCGAGTAAAGCAGATAGCTCCCAGGAGCATTACCAGTTAAAGATTTAAAATTTAAACGAATGATTTCGGAAGCTATGGCACTTTTTTGTAATTCTTCCGAATGCCCAGGAGTAAGAGCAGGAAATTCAACCTTTTTATCAAAAGTAAAGTCGGGTAAATTGTCGCTATCGCAAGCGTCCGAATGTGGATCTGTTTCAGCTAGGCTTGATAGCTCCTTGTAAACCGACTCGCTTTCAGTTTTTCTGAGATTTCGTAGGATTTTGGTAAGTTGCTGACCTGCGGTTAGTGGCTTTTTCTCTGGATTCCCAAATCCTTGAGGAGATTTCATCTCGCCACCTCCCCATCTGCTTCAGCGGGTGTAGGAAGATAGCTGTCTAAAACTGTCCCAATATGCGTAAGCCCTTGCTCTGTCTTGGCTTCATTCATCGAGTAAAGCGCCGCGTCACACCTCCCGCACCTGACAAAGCCCTTATCATCTTTGAATCGAATAATGATAAGTCCCCGTGGGTAATTGCAGTATGGACAAGGTTTTGAGAGATTTATGCTTCTATCGCTGTGGGGATATCGTTTACCTTTGTTCGATTTTTCCGAATAAAGGTATTGCTTTTTCTTGGCTGAATCTTGTACTATGGGAGTACAAGATTTTTTGTTGAAGTGCCGTTTTCCTTGCTGGGGGGCGGCATTTTGCATTTTTAGGGACTCTCCTCGTTTCAAGTCCCCCTGGTTTTTCCCCGTCCAAAACAGTATTCTTTAAGTATGTTTTTTTTATTTTAAGAAGTTTGGTTGTAACTTCTTTTGGTGGTTCGGGTGGTACCGAACCGATGAGTCTGGGTTGTTCTGGACGAGGAAACCAGAAGGGTTTACAGCCATTTTTTTGTTTGGCTATAACTAGATAATCATAAAAATTCTCCAAATAGCCGAGTGGTTCACGGATGTGAACTTATGTTAAGAGTTCTTACCCCTTTGTTTATCACGTAGCCTCTGGGTGTTTTTCGCTGATGAGCAAGCTTTACTATTTCTGCTCTAAGCCTTTGGTGGGCTTGTTTGAAGGTTTCTAGTCTGTGACGTAGAACTTTGTCTGATTGCTTTCTTCTCTCACAGATGTGAATACACAGTCCGAGGGAATGGAAAAATTTTTCTGTCTCACCCTTCAAAGCTTCTCTAGCTTTGAGATGCTTTTCTATTTTCATTTTTTGTGGTTTTTTTAGCTCCTTGTCAGAAGAAAGAAGCTTATCAACCTCGCTCCACTCCCGATAGAATTTGTATATCTTTCTTGGTGAAAATTCATAAAAGGAATTCCCCCCTGTAAGTTCTTCCGGGAATGCCGTACTGATTAAAGCCCCTAGCGCTTCGTCACTGAGAATTATATTCAGCATCTCCCCCGGTTTGCTTGGGAAGTTTTCTATCTCAACAGGGTAATCTTTTTTGATATACTTCCACCCCCAAGAAATTACCCCATATAAAGTTAGGTAAAAGTCCATGTGGAAGCCACACATTTGTCTTAATTCGTGCGGTAAATCGGACGGTAATTCATCCCCTTTAAAGTGCGCTATCAAGCATCTTCTTACAGAAGAATAGAAAAATTTCCATCTGTGCCACGAGGCTTTTCTATCTTCTGTATTGCATTCACAGAGCCATAATTCAGGGGGGATATCTTGATAGGCTGCAAGCATGGCTTGCTGCTGTTGTTGGTCTGTTAGCTGTTGCATTTATGTCCTTAAAATCCGCTTTATAAGTGATGCCCTACGGTAGCAAAACAGCATAGAAAAAAGTAAGAATAAGAAATTCAACCAGAATAGACCGCAAGCCCAAGCCTACAGCCGATTTAAGCACCACAAAAGAAAGTAAGAAAAGGTGTTTTAAGGTAAATGTTCAAAAGTTAAGCATTGAAGGAAAAATTAGAACCGATGCTGGGACACACATCTGCTTAGAACCGCGTACATATCGCACACTGGCTTAAGAGAAATTGCTGTTAGTACCTTGCTCATACTGCCCCCCTAACGGTGTAACCTTTACTGCACTTCTGAACGAGTAACCAGCTTTTAGCGTCTTTATCTAATGCTGGTAGAACCCGAAAATTAAAAACATCTTGCCATGTTTCTACACCGTGTCGATCTGCAAACGCTAATTCAAGCCTTTTAAAATCCGAGTAATTCTTATCCCCAATTGCGGTAAACATTGGGGCTAACTGGCTTATGGGCACTAGGGTAGCTGCTTGTATCACGCTACATCCTTAACCGAAACAATTCCCGTTTGGCACCATTGGGCTAAAAGCCAGCGGTCAGACTCCTTATCCAGTGCGGGCTTAAGCCGAAAAGCAAAGAATTCTTCCCAAGCTTCTACGCCGTGCTTATCAACAAACTGGACTTCTTTTTCTTGGAAATCTTCCCATTTTTTGGCATAAATCGCGGTTAGCATGGGGATTAATTCTCCTACTGATATCAATGTTGTAGTTTCTTTACTCATCTTCCATATCCTCAAAAATACAAATTAGCGGTAGAGGCATTTTTTTAGTATCTACGACTTTAACTAACCGCTTCCCAAACTTCCTACCCAATCTTTTACAACGGTCTTCTGATGCGGCTGGCAAGTAAAATCTCTCCTCAGCCAAGTAATCAAAATCCCCCTCTAGCCTTTCTATATCGTCATTTGGCTGATTACTCTCGGTCATGCTACGTCTTTACTGTTTTTACTAGACTCATGTTGTGCTACGTATTCTCTGACAAATGAAAGTACAACGTCCTTCATGTTTTTTCCATCTCTAGCTACAGCCGACTTAAATTTATTTCTTAGTTCATCTGGCATTTCCACGCGAATAGCGACAACTTTAGGTTTATCCATATAGCAGTTTGGTATAGCAATTTAGGCTTGCAGTGCATACATTTTTGCACTTCATGCCTTATATCTGCTACTGGATATATTGGAATTATTTGCAGTATATGCAATAAATGCTATATTACCACTTAAATAAACTCATGCAACCCCTACCACGCGAGAAGCCTAACCCAGTTCCCGTGCCAGTTTTACGCGCTTATTCAGGAGATAAAAATGATTAAATCACTCAATCCACTGCGAAAAATCCGATCGCTAATCTTCCGTTACCGCACCCGTAACGATATCTTCCTAACTGGCTCAAAATACTGCTACCACTGCCACCGAAACGTAGACTACAACCGGGCTTTTGATTGTGGGCTGAACAATCCGAAACGATGCCCTGTAGAAACAATTCCGTTTTAGAAAATATTTGTAAATTTTTGTGAAGCGAGTTCCCCGTCCGGTCGCTCGCCTCAAGAATGTGTCCACCGCCGCCAAGCAATAAACAACAAAGGAATTCTATCAAATGACCAACACAAGTAGCAGCAAGCCGCAAAAAACCAGCGTACACGGTGCAGTCCGTGAGGGTCGGCTCAAAAATGTAGAAGCAGAAAAGAAGAAAATTGAGATCAACGAAAAAATCGCTTTTCAGGAAGTACAGCAGCTAACAGCCAAACATGAGGAAGAAAAATTTAAAACCTCGATGGCATGGTCAAAAACTGACATTGCCGAAGTAAATGCTGATATCTCGGAAATAAACTTCCAACAAACCCTTATTGAAAGAGACATAAACCGCACAAACCGAGACATCAAATATGTGGAATTGGGCATGGTAGAAGACAAGCTTCAATTACTAGAACACCGTGCCGAGTTAGAACACGATAAAAGCGTAAAACAGCTAGAGGGAATGTCAATAGAAATTGACCAATTAGAGTTTAAAAACGATGAAACAAAGCAGATAGGTGAAGCTTTTGGGGTCAACTATAAGCAGCGTACATTCCCAGTACAAAAGATTAAGTCTTATCTAAAGCAGGGAATTTAAAATGAGAGAAATTAAAGATAATTCCCTGCAATATTACTTACTTCACCATTCAGCGGTTTTATTCGGTACTGCCTTAATATCCCGCTTTATAAAACTGTTGGTAGCGCTTAACTTACCTTCCTCCCTTGGCTTATTAACTGTTAGTAGCTTTGGGCTAATATTCCTGATAATTTGGGCTTTTTGGTGCTACCAAAATTGGAATGATTCATGGTCACTGATTGAGAGAATTTATCGCTACGGCATGATAGCGACTATTGCAATTGGCTTGATAGTTGGATTTATTTAAACCATGAGGAAACATGAAAGACTCTACAGTAAACCAGCACGATTACACATTCCAGATGGCATTGCTGGTTTTTTTAGCATCGACAATTATCCCTACTCAATTTATCAAAATAGATGGTAAATGGGATAACCTACCCAAACTATTACCCCCTCTAACTGGCTTGATTCTAAGTATTGAAATAATCCGCAATACTAAACACGAACCTACAGAAAGAGAGAAAGATATTTCTCAAAGATACGAGGGGTTAGACGTTAGGGAGGAGCAGTTAAACGAACGAGAAACAAGAATATTAAACGCAGAAAAAACAGCCAAGTCCGAACGCGATAGAAAGCAAGCCGAACTTAATTCTAAAATTCAATCTGTTAACGAATCAGAAGCCGAATTAAGAAAGCGCTTAGAGTCAATCAACCAACTAATTGATGATAGGGCTGAAATCATGGCGGAAAAATTAAACAATAATTACATCGAACGAGAAAGAGAATTAGAAGCGCAATATCAGCAAAAACATTCTGAGTTGATGGAATGGTACGAAGGTCAACTTAAAAAGCTCAACAACTACAAATATGAACTCGAAAAAAATATCTTAGAAGCACGGACAGAATTTAATCTAGAGGTGACAAAGTACGAACGTAAAATACTAGAACTCGAATTAACCATCAAAAAGTTAAACGAACGCATCCGAGATTTAAAAGCCCCCACACTGGCAACTGGAGGGGATGAGATAGCGTGTCACGAGTGCAATAAGGTCATTCGCTTTCTGTGGCGACACGAACCACCAATAGAAGTAGATGCCGAACCACTGGCTACCCCCATAGAGACGGGGGAACGGGAAACACGTTTCTGGTTGCGACTGCGAGATCCGTTGCAGTTCCCCCTACTCAAGTCCGAGAAAATCGCAAACGGCATAAGGTTTGAAGTTGGTAAAAACACCTCGCCAGTTATTACTCAGGAAGATTCTACCGACTTGGTAAGAATTACATTGCCGTGGAACTCCAAAGCACCAAAGCCAGAAGAATTAAACCGCAAATCAGTAGAAGATTCACTTAGAAATATCAGAAATGTTGGTGGTGATAGGTCATGGTTGGTAACAGGTCATCCCGGTGCTGGGAAAACTTCTACACTGATTTATTTGGGTCAACAACTTGGAGGTAAAGAAGCGGTAAGAATTGCGCTTAATCCACACCTTGATGAAAATTCAAGTTATTCTCAGTTTGGCTTTTTAGAAGTTAATGAATTGTCCGAAATATTCAATTACATTACTTTAATAAAAGCTGAATTAGAGTTACGCCGTAAAGACAAAAATCGTAGGTTTAAGTTAGTAGTTGTAGTTGATGAACTAGGAGCAATTTTAGACGCTGGTGAAGCTGACGAAATAATGACTATCTTCCGTCAATTGGCTGTAGAAGGTCGGAAGTTAGGATTAGTAGTTTTGATTGGTAATCATTCCCAAACTACAAAGGCTATATCAATGGATAGTGAGTTTAGAAGCGCGTTCTATCAATTGTTTTTAGTGGGGGCTGCAAGGTATGCGGTAGAACAGCCGCACAGGAATACTGGCTTAACTAAGCTGGAGGAGAATTACATCATCAAGGGTGCTGCTTATCCTGCTTTGATGCTGGCTAATATGCAATATTCGCTGGTTTTGCATCCGACTCATGGGGAGTATAAGCAGTACCGCGATAAAGGTAATTTACCTCGTAATTTGGAACAGTGGGAATTAAAACTGTCAGATACGGAGTTAGTTAAGTTACTGGGTAAGCCAGAGGTCAAGTTTAGTAAGTTAGGGGTAAGTTTTGACAATACAGAAGACGCTGAAAGCCTTATATCTGAACTAATGAAGTCACTTCCCTTAAAAACGTCAAAAACGCTTAACCCTGTAGATAGTGGGATTGAGCTATGGGAAGTGATTAACCCATATCTCAGTACTCAAAGTAAAACTTATGTCATTGAGAATGTTTTAGGATGTGGAGGAAAATATTTTAGCAAGTGTTCCGAATTAGTAGAGTTATTGCGTAATAAGTACAGCTAACAGTTCCCGACAATCAATCCAGTTACCAAACAGCCTAACTAGTTATTGACGTATTTTAACTAGTTAGGTTATATTGTAACCAGTTGAATAAATCTATAACTGGTATTCGAGGGATTAAAAATGTCAAAAGCTGTACAGGAAAAGGTAAACGAGCTATTTGAAGCAACCAAAGATTTAAAATCATTTGAAGAAATTCAACCCTACTGTGATGACTTCAACATCTGGATTAAGGAAAACACCACATATAGCCAGAAGTCGCTAGGGACAGTACTTTCCCGCGCTGGTTTGTACAAGAAATTTAAAAGCCTCAAGTTAGAGCAAGAAGTCAACGCGGTTCCGGTTCCAAAGCTGGATAAGGACGGTAATCAAGTCGCAACCGAATTAAAGCATTACGTCCTTACACAGTGTGGTTTAACTAAAAATGATTGGACTGATAGAAATACCACTACACGGGCTACAGACCGCTTAAGTAACGGCAATGAAATCGACCCCGAACAATATTTAGAAGTCGTAGGTAAACTGCTTTCTAGTGATGACCCACACGAACTAGCAGTAGGGCTAATCGCTAGCACTGGCAGACGACCACACGAAATATTAGCCCGTGCTAAGTTCACCCCCGTTGAGGGGGAAGATTACCAAGTGATGTTTGAAGGACAAGGTAAGAAACGAGGTGAAAAACCAGTCTTTAAAATCGCTACTCTCTACCCAGCCGATTATGTAATCAAAATCCACACCCAATTGCTTAAGGAACCAAGCACCAAAGCATTACTTAAGGAAGTTAGAGCAGAATTTGAACAAGATGAAGTTGCTCAAAATCGTAGAATTGATTCCCGTCGCAATGGCTCTGTAAACCGCGTTGTACGGGCTTATTTTGGGGATAAAGATGACTCTACCCCAGTGCTACCAATCAGGCATGGTGAGGAACAAGACAACTGCAAAGCTTTGCGGGCTGCTTATGCTGCACTGGCTACAGAGCGCGATTGTCCCAAGTCCGTAGGGGAACAGATGTTACACGCGGCTCGGTTGTTAGGTCACTATGTAGGTGAAAAGCCTACCGACAATAGCTTACGTCAAACAGTTACTACTCTTGGCTATCTCGATTACTACACTACAAAGCCCGTACCATTCCCCAACAATTTTGTAGAAGATAAGGAACCAAAAACTAACGTAAGAGTATTTATTAATGACCTAAAAACTATCAAGGAGTTACAAGAAAAATGGCAATTACCCAACCAACAAGTTACAGTTAAAAACTTAGTTGAATTAGCACAAAAAGCTAAAGAGTTAGAAGAAAAATTATTAGATACTCAAGCACAATTAGAAGAATTTAAAAATCAAAAAGTAGAAATAGCAGAAGAATTAACAATGGAAAATTTAGAATCAAAAATTAGCCGTATTTTAGATGAAAAGTTATCACAGCTAATACCCCAATTACAGCAAGGTGGATCGAATTCTACTAACAGCAAAACCGCTAAATCAAAGCATAAGGAAGATGATACAGACTGGGAATCAATGAACAGTGAGGAGTTAAGAGAAAATAAATCTAGGGGTGCTGCTGAAGAAAAATTACGACGTTCCTATCTGGCTATTACCAACCATAACGACCACAAAGCCAGAGATAATAACGGTCAACCCGATACTGACAAGATGTGGGTAATAAATAATCAAGCTTTACGTCAGCTATCTGGCTGCAACGGGATGTTAGTTAAAGATTGGATGGAACGCCACCAAACAGCGATTGACGACCATAACAATAAGTATGGTTTAGGGACTTACCACAATAAAGGACGTGGCGATATTAACGAGGCAATTGGCTGGTAGAAGTGCAGCCCACAGGTTAATCTGTGGGTTTTTAAATAACGTCACTTAAATATAAAAAATGACTACAACTGAAAAATTAAAGATATTCAAAGAACTAACTCATCAGGAACTTTGGGAATCAATTATTAAGTTGTCGGATGGTTCGGTCTGGCGACTAATCGCACTATCAGAAGACAAAAATACAGCGATAATTTCTCACCTTAAGAACGAAACTAAAATAGGAACAATTGGGCTTGATAGGCATCGAGTAGCCAGAATCAAAGTTACCGATGTTAAAGAGTTGTTTCACCAATGCTACTGCCGATACCGCGAGAATCCACAGTTTAAAAGCTATTTTAGGCAACTCAAAACCTTACAGAAACATTCACCTGTGTAGGTGTTGAAATGTTTCCTTATAGGAAATTGGGAGATGGGAAGTAATCCCGATCACCCCAACTAGAAAAAAGGTTTTTTGTTGGCATTGACAAACCGAGCCAAAAAATCGAAGCACCTAAAACAAATTTCCGCAAATTTTCAACCATAGAAAGTTACGCCACAATTCGGAAGTTACCATCAGAAATTACAATGGTTTTATCAAAAGAAATTTCTGTTTTCTGTAACATAACTTTATAAAGTCAGACTCATAAGCAGTGATGTTTAGTAAATTTATACTAGTTACAGGTAGGGGAGTAAGGAGTTAAAAGTTAGGAATAGGGAGACGGGAACCATAGAGGGATACGATGGTGATCGCGCTGTAGTTCTCTGCATAAGTCTATGTGTTTTTAGTATTCAGTAAATATATGCTTGTTCGACAAAAACGAACAAAGGATAAGAATGCCAATATAGTACGCACACTAATAATCTATACACTAACTAACTGAATGCAATATTAAGAATAATTGCTTAGGATTGCTAAACTGTCAAAGTTATGAAACTATCTTGTTAAGCAAACGTAACCAGATGCACTACACTAACCAGTTATTATATACTATTATAATATATAACCAGTAGTTAGACGTGGAATAAAGCAGGATTGCATCTAGTTACGCAAGGTGAACCAGTAGCTGTAACCCATGCCTAGTAAGCACTACAGCCAACGCAAAGATGTAACCAGATGAACTAAACGGGTAATGCAGAGGTATTAGATTACGCAGAGATGCATTGCAGACATGCTTTACTTAACCAGTTATGTCTGTTAATCTA
>CAYMZW010000151.1:0-14083 GCA_964395005.1 uncultured Rivularia sp. | reverse complement strand
CTTCCATCCCAGCCATTGACGAAGCAGGTTTTAACTGGTTGGTAACTGCTAAAATCCCTCCCGAAAGCAACACGAAAATACCAATACCTAAAAGCGTTTTCCCCGGACGCAGCGAAGATTCCACAGGTTTTTTATCCTCCTTGCGAGAGCGTTTAAGTAGAAATCCACCGACAATTGTTAACAAACCAACTAGGAAAATTCCTCCACCCAGCAAAGTTGTCTGAGTTAGTAAATTGTTATCTGGTGCGTCACCATGATTCATTCCCTCGTGAGTATCCGACGGTTTCATTTGGGACAGAATTACAGGTTTCGCTGTGAAAGGCATGGTTAAGGAGCAATTGCGGTTTCGATTATGGGGCTACATTTGTTAATCGTGCCAGGTAATTATGAAATTAGGATGAAATTTGTTTTAGGGCGATCGCGGAAATGATTACGTAGTTCGTTGCAGTGATTTTTGAGAAAAGGTATATAGCGTTTCTAATCTCGATAGCACGATATGTGGGGTAATTTGCCGCTATAGTCTATTTTTTCAGTGACTGGGGAATACTAAATTTAGGTTTCTTATGGTAAAAACACATTCTCAAAATGATGAACTGGATAACTCTGCTTAAACAACAGCAAACTGATTTTATCGAAAGATTAAAATATGGCTGTTTACTCCATTGCGACAAAATAGGTCAACATAGCGAATTAACCATTATTTCAGATGAGAAATTAACACAACTAAGAGCTTTTTGCTGGGAGATGGCTGAAAAATATAAGAAAATCTCTTTATCTTCAGTTCGCGACGTATTTATAAATAATTTGAAAGGTAAGTTAGGAGAGGAAGTTGTCAAAATTTATTTTGGAGATTTAATTACTGAAGTTGACTATGAAAAACGGCTAGGTGGAGATGGTAAAGTTGATTTTACACTAACTTCTAACCCCTCTATTGGTATTCAGGTAAAAGCTCGTCATGGTGATATTGATACAGTAAAGTGGTGGGTTTCTAAAGAAGAAGTTGAAAAGAATTCTGTTTTAGTCTGCGTTTTGATTCAAGAGGAAGTTAATGAAGCACAGTCTAAATATAATTTGGTTTTGGCTGGGTTTTTACCAACTGATATGATTGAGACAAATTATGAAAGAGTATCATTTGGGATAGATTCATTGTTATATGCAGGTGGTTTACATAATTATCTATCGAGTTTAGTGTTTTCCTCTTCTGAAGATACTATACAAAAAAATGCAATCCTAGAATCAGAAAAAAACAATAAAACTAATACTCAACAAACTGAGGAATATATAAAGAGTCAAACTTTAAATCAGGTAGTTGATTATTTTATTCTTGCTAATCAATTTTTAAAACATGGTAATTACTACGATGCTTTTATAAATTATAGTAAGGTTATACAATTAAATCCTAATCTTTCAGAACCGCTACTCTATCGTAGCTATATCTTAAGTAAAACTGAGAATGTTCAAGAAGCATATAATGACTTAAATCAAGCAATTTTAAGAAATCCTATTGATTCTCAGCTATATTTTGATAGAGGTGATTTCCTATATAAAATAGGAAATTTAAAAGGTGCAATTAGGGATTATAATCAAGGAATTAAAATAAATCCTGATGAGGATTATGCTCTATTCTTGCGGGGTAAAATATTATCGGAATTAGGTGAATATGAAGCTGCAATTGAAGATTATACTAAGTCAATCATCATTAATCCAAAAAGTACTCCGGCTTATTTGAATCGTGGTATCATCCTTTATTGCTATATTGGAAATACCCAGAAAGCAATTAAAGATTTTTCTAAAGCAATAAGTATCAACCAAAAGTATAGTGATGCCTTTTATTGGCGTGGAAGAGCGCTTTATACAGAAAGATTGCGAGAAGGAGCTATTGCAGATTTTACTCAGGTAATCAAACTTAATCCTAAATATTTTCCAGTATATTTCAGAAGAGGCATTACTTTTACTGAAATAGGGGAATTTCAAAAAGCTATTAAAGATTACGATTTAGCAATCAAAATAAATCCAAAATTCGCAGAAGTATATGAAAGTCGGGGATATCTTTATGATGAGTTAGGATACACGCCGTTAGCTATTCAAGATTTAAACAAAGCAGCTTATTTTTATGAGAAGCAAGGTAACTACAAAGAACAACAAAGAGTTATAGATGCTCTATATCTTAATAATTTAAGATGGGAATATCTGGAACAATAAGGCATTTGTTATGAATTTAAACTTGCCTCTTAACAAACCAAACAATTATCAAAGGTATAATTATCCATTGAAGTATCGGCGTTAAAGCCGTACCTAATACCGGAAGCGTCGGCATAATATCGGCATATTCCCACATATTAAGTACTCCAGTAGCTAGTTTTTCAAAAATAATTGTAATTACAAGACTTACTAAAATAAAAATACTTAACTGCCACCACTTTGGCTGACGAAACCAGTAACGGGATTTAGAAAAAAATGCAACAGTCCAAAATCCTGTTAGTGCAATTAAAACATCACCAAAAGTAGCTAAAGTACAGTTTCTCGTTCTTTCCCAGCAAGATAAATCGGAAAGCTGAAAAAATGGCATTTGCTGAACTTCCCAAAGGAAATTAAGTAGAAACGCGAAAATAGCAATATTTAATTCGGGTAAATTTAACCAACTACGACGTTGATTTATATTTTGATAATTCGACATACTACTAGCTTACAATCTCTAGATTCGCCATCATTCCTAAGTCTTCATGGTCGAGAATATGACAGTGATAAACTGTTTTGCCTGCATAATCTCTAAAGGGAATCCGAATCCTAACAGTTTCCCCTTTACGAACTAAAACTGTATCTCTCCAAGCACGGTAAGGTTCGGGTTTACCGTTACGGCTAATAACTTGAAAGTGATTGACATGGAGGTGAAAAGGATGATCCATCGTCCCCGTATTTACAATTTCCCAATCTTCCACTGTATTTAACTTAACCTGCGTATCGATTCGCTGGTTTTCATAAGACTTACCATTAATCAGAAACGCCATTCCCACACTCGGACGCATACCATGATTTAATTTAAAGCGTCGTACTTGTTGCGGTTCTCGTAAAGCTGGTACTGGTAAAAGTTTAGTTGGTAAAGGAATTGTTTCTATTGCAGAATCGTAGTTAACAGTTGCTAATACTGGTGATGTGTCGTTATTATTATTTCCACCCATCATACCTCTACCGCCCATCATGCCACCACCACCCATCATGCCCATTCCACCCCGATTGTAGGGTAAATTGAGCAAGCGATATTCACCGGGTTGCTTATTTCCTTTAATTAAAACTTCTGCTCTTTGTCCTGGAGTTAATAATAATTCGTTTGTTTCTACAGGTTCGGCTAATGTGTTTCCATCGGTGGCAATTAGATAAAAAGGATGATTTTCTAAAGAAAGTTTATAAAATCGCGAAGGAGAAGCATTGACAATTCGCCAACGTAATAACCCATTCTCAGGAATTGAAAAACTGGGATTGGTTTTACCGTTAACTGCAATTAAATCACCTTCTCTACCCGACATCAACGACATACTCGCGTCAGAATCAATTAGTTTTCCTTCGCTATCGAGAGCAAAATCTTGTAATACCAAAAATTCTTCTTTCGCGGCTTTTATTTCGGGAATTTCATCCAAATCACCCCGGACTACAAATAAACCTGCCAAACCTCCAAACAACTGCTCTGCAACTAAACCATGACGGTGGGGATGATACCAAAAAGTACCAGCAGGATGATTTTTAGGAATAGTAAATTCGTAATTAAATGTTTCTCCAGGTTTGATATTGAGAAAAACATTATCTGCATTTCCGGTAGGAGGAATATGCAGTCCGTGCTGATGTAAATTCGTCGGATTTGAAAGGTTATTAGTAAATTTAATCCTAACTTTATCCCCTGGATTTGCTTCCAAACGTGGTGCGGGTACTTGTCCGTTATAAGCTAATAGATATGCTTGTTTATCACCCAATTTTACGGGACGATAACTAGCTTCTAAATCTACCTCTAATAAACCATTACTACTTTTGTGTAATTTGGGTAAATCAATTGCTGGTTTTAGCGAAACTTTTGGTGATGGTTGAGAAGAATTACCTTTCACGCAACTGGTAACAATAGCACCACCAGCACCAGCTAAACTTAGAGCGAGAAACTGACGGCGATTAATTTTTTTTTGGGAATTGGGCATAGGGCATGGGAAGATGAGGAAGAGGGAAAGACAAGGGAGATACAGGGAGCGAGACACTGCCACTACATTCCTAATTCATAACTCCTAACTCCTCACTTTTTTAATAAGTCTGATATTCTTTGAAAATCTTGATTTCGCCATCTTTATTAAAAGACGCGATCGCAAACGGTTGTTTTTTACTTCCTGCTTCCATTCCTGGGGTACCTAATGGCATTGCGGGTACTGCTAATCCTGCTTGTTTGGGCTTGGCAGCGACAAAACGCTTGATATCATCAGCAGGGATATGTCCTTCCATCACGTAACCGTCAATAACTGAGGTGTGACAAGATGCTAAGTTTTGAGGTACGTTATATTTCTGTTTTATTGCTTCCATGTCATCGGTCTTAATGTCTGTAATTTTAAAACCGTGTTTTTGCATATGTTTCACCCATTCACCACAACAACCACAGTTGGGGCTGCGATAAACGGTAACTTCTTTAACTCCTGAGTAGTTTGGTTCGGTTTCCTTATCCCATACACTTGTCATCGCCATTGCTTTTGAATCGTTCGCAACGGTTTGAGTATTGTTTCCCATCCCACCAAACCAGAATGTTCCAGCTACTCCTGCAACAGCAACACCCGCGATTAAAGAAAGCAACAATTTAGAATTAGATTTAAACACTAATAAAACCTCACAATAATTTTTTTCTTAAGATTAAAACTTAACTTAATTTTAAACTCTCTAGTTAGCTAGAGAGTCAATTACCGATAAAATCAACAGGACATAGATGTTCAATTTTTTGTAGTTTTTTAAAATAAAATTGAATTAATCTTGAAAAACTACAAATGGCAGCAGGTGTTTTTATGCTCCATTTACGAGTGTTACATCTAAAAATGAAATTAGGATGAAATTACTTGTAATATTAGATTCGGCTAATTACTTACCTATCAGCACTTACGCAGCGATAACGGAAAATATAGTGTTCTAGATACTGAGATCCCCCCAACCCCCCGATAAATTAGGGGGGCTTTGCGTAAGTCCTAACTATATAGCCCACAAGTCAATAATTTTTTTACCAATTACCAATTACCAATTACTCATTAGACATCTCCGGAAATAAAAAAACCTCTCTCCAAACCTCTCTCTCCGCAGTCGCTACAACGCGGGGAACCCGCTCAATGCGCTGCTCTCTGCAAGGAGAGAGGCTTCATTTTCCCCCTTCCCTCGTAGGGAAGGGGGGTAGGGGGGTTAGGTTTTTAAGTAAATTTGAAACCATATAAATGTTTTCCGGAGATGTCTATTACTCATCCTCACAGATATGATAAGTGTTCTCGCTGGCATGATATAAATTCTATTTCTCTATCTGTGGTAGCAACAAAAAAGCAATAGTATCTCTTTATAATTTCATCATAAGAATAAGTTGGAGGCACTATGCCACAGATTCCTCGCGATAAAAGTCTTGATAGTACCCTCGCACTGCTGTCGGATGGCTACAACTTCATTTCAAAACGCTGCCAACGCTATGACTCTGATATCTTTATTACTAGGCTTCTATTACAGCAGAATATCTGTATGCAAGGAGAAGAAGCAGCCAAGATTTTTTATGATACCAATCGCTTTCTACGCAAGGGTGCTATGCCTAAAAGGGCGCAGAAAACCCTGTTAGGTGAAGGTGGTGTACAGGGATTAGATGGTGATGAACATAGACAGCGCAAGCAGATGTTGATGTCGCTGATGACTCCCCAAAGAATTAACCAGTTAGCGAATATAACAGCCGAAAAGTGGCGCGGTTATATCAAGAAATGGGAAAAAATGGACAAGGTTGTGCTTTTCCCCCAAGTGCGAGAAATCTTGTCTCGTGCCGTCTGTAACTGGGCTGGTGTTCCGCTTACTGAATCGGAAGTTGAGCAAAGAACTTCAGATTTTGGGGCAATGATTGATAGCCCAGCCACCATCGGATTACAACACTGGCAGGGAAGATTGGCACGCGACAGAGCAGAACTATGGCTGGGAGATATAATCGAAAATGTACGCAAAAAGAAGATTGAAGTAGATAAAGAAGCTGCGCTTTACGTCATCGCCTTTCACCGCAATCTTCAGGGAGAATTGCTCGATCGACGCATAGCAGCGGTAGATTTGCTCAATGTTTTGCGTCCGACGGTGGCGATCGCCCGCTACATTATTTTCGCCGCTTTAGCACTGCACGAACACCCCGAATGTCAGCAGCAGATTCAGGCAGACGAAGACAACTATATTGAGTTGTTTGTGCAGGAAGTTCGCCGCTTTTATCCTTTTTTCCCTTTTGTCGCGGCTCGTGTCAAACAAGAATTTGATTGGAAAGGCTACCGCTTCCCTCAAGGAATGCGAGTAATTCTCGATCTTTATGGTACTAACCACGATGCACGTTTGTGGAAGCAACCGGAAGAGTTTCAGCCAGAAAGATTCCGTCATTGGGATGGTAGCTCTTTTAATTTTATTCCCCAGGGAGGAGGCGACTATTACCAAAATCATCGTTGCGCTGGCGAATGGATTACAATCGCAATTATGAAGGAGGCGCTAAAGTTGCTGACTACAAATATGCGCTATGATGTGCCAGAACAGGATTTGCAGATCAACCTCTCAACAATGCCAGCTATCCCGAAAAGTCAGTTTTTAATTAGTAATGTCAGGCAAATTGATTAAACAATTGTTTATGTAAAAAAATATTGCTAGTACTTGACTCTATAGCTAACTAGAGAATTTAACATTATTCTAGTTATATAAAATTTGTCAATGACGGCAGTTTATTTAAGCAGCGTTTTTCAATATCACGAAGCAATTAAAAATATTTTGTCCGATTTATATCTATCCATACTATGAATCACCCAGAAACCAGAATTTCCGCAGAATTGGCACCAGAAGTCTTTGAGAAGGCATCTCGTCTGTATGCTCAACACCAGAATGAGACTTATTCCTTATCAGAATTGATAGAAGCTGGAACAGAGGCAAAAATTCCACCGGAGTTTATCCATAAGGCTGTTGAGCAAGTTCAAGCCGAACAGATTCAGGCTCGGCAAAGTGTAGAAGCTCTAAAAGATGTTGCATTCATGAGTTTAATCATCACGACTTTATTCGGATGGATGGCTTTCGCAAGTCCCTGTCATGCGACTATAAGCCAGATAAATAACCAAACGACTCAAGTCAAATAGGACAAGGATAAAGTCAGTTATAGCTCGGATAAAGTTAGAGTGGGCAATGCTCACTCTAGCTGATGCATTAGTTGTTACAGCTATGCTATCCAAAATAAGTAAGATAATTTTTATGAAACGATTGCTTACAAAACATTCAGTACTCCAAACAGCATGATGCCAAGATAAACCAAATAAACACCATCAAGAGCTAATACCTGCCAAAGCTGAAAACCGTGTTCTCCTTCTCTACTTCCCCAGTGAATGAAAGCACCGTATAAAGCTGGCATGAGAGCGACAAAAGCGAGGTTAACCGAGTAAAGCTGAAGGTTGTTAACGGGTGCGGTTGCTAATGCCAAGGGAACAAAAGCGATAGTCATAGTTACAGCATGGTCGCCAATGGCGCTAGTAGTAGCAGCAGTTACCTGTCCGCTACGGGTAACGCTCCAGGTGGCAAACAGTTCTGGTAACATTGCCATTGGTGCGGTAATAAATAGTCCCCCAATAATTTCCGAAATTCCTATAGCACCAACGATTTTTTCTGTCGCCGTCACTGTAAAATAGGCACCGATAGCCAGAACAACTACACCTGCGATCGCGTTCCACATTTCTTTTTTAGTCCACTGTATCCCTCGACCTTGCTGACGACCGCGAAAAACCGCCTGTCCTAAATAGGCTAAATAAACAATCGCCATTACCAAACCATCAATGGGCTGAAGCCCCCGTAACGATTTGGGAAGAGTCAAGACAGCAACTACGGCAATAATTGCCAAATACGGAATAACCTGGACGCTAACGGCTGATTTGTCAACCCGCAACAGTCTTTGCTGTCGGTGACGGGCATGGTTCTCGAAATCTTCTCCTTCTTCTGGATCGTCTTCATCTCCTAATTGCTCTCGTCTTGAAGCATAGTAAGCAGTAGTAACGAGTATGGGGATAGCAACGATATTTGACCCCAGCATTGTTCCCAAACCTATATCTGACAAGCCTCTAATCGCACTAACTGTATTAATGCCAATTTCGGGACTGGCAGCCGCCAAGCCAACAAAAGCCGCTCCTGCTACCTGTGTTAGTCCCCACTGTCGCCGCAACTTTTTCAGCGGTTCATCTAATTGTTCCGCTCCCCAATGCGCTGCCCAGACAGCAGCAAGAAGAACTACAACCCACATCCAAATGTTCATAAAATTGCCTTTTTGTATTGATTTTTGAGAATTCTGTTATGGTTAAACTCAATTAAAAGTTTGCAGACTATCTTTGAGTAGAGAAACTGCACTAACCAACATGAAAACTACCACCAACAAACTGGCTGCTGTATCTGCCCAAAGCCAATTTAGGTAGAAAACAGCTAATGCTGCTACGAGTAAACTAAACGAAGCTCCCACATCGGCGATCGCATGAAAAAATACGCCTCGCACGTTCAAATTATCGCGACTCTGTTCGTAAAGCAAACTGGCATTTATACCTTTAACAGCCAGTCCTAATACTGCTATTGCTAACATTGGTAAACCAGCGAATAGTGCAGGAGTTTGATAGTTTTGCAGGACACCCCAACCAATTACTACCGCCGTTCCTATTAAGATTAAGCTATTAACAAAGGCTGCTCGGGCTTCTATCTGCTGAGGTAAGAGCGAGGTTTTACTCTTAAAAGAATTTTCAGCTAACCAAGCGGCGAATATGGCGACGGCGATCGCTATAATATCAACCAGCATATGTCCAGATACGGCAAGCAGCGACAAACTGTGTACCCATAGTCCGGCAATTAGTTCGGTCAAAAATAGACCACTCCGCAAACTCAAGACAATCGATAGAAGTTTTAATGAGTGGGTTTTGCGATCGCCATGAAAAACTGATATAAACTTTGTCCCCATTTCTTCAATTAACTCTCAAAACTCTACCTGCATTCAAAATTGCCAACAACGCTACACCGACATCTGCAAACACTGCTTCCCACAAAGTTGCAACACCAAAGATTCCCAAGACAATAAATAAACCCTTAACTCCCATAGCCAAAATGATATTCTGCCAAACAATCTTATGAGTTTTTTTACCAACTTGAATCGCTTCAGCTACTTTAGAAGGAGCATCCGTCATCAGCACCACATCCGCTGTCTCAATTGCTGCATCCGAACCCAACGCTCCCATCGCCATACCCACGTCAGCCCTAGCAATTACAGGTGCGTCATTTATTCCATCACCAACAAATACGACTTTTTTATTTTTAGCAGCTTTAACTAAATATCTTTCAATTGCCTCTACTTTATTTTCAGGCAGTAACTCTGCTTCAAAATCATCTAAATTTAACTGCTGTGCAATACTTTGAGCAACGGCTTGATTATCCCCCGTGAGCATGACAACTTGCTCAACACCAACGTTTTTCAAATTCCGAATCGCTTCAACTGCATCTTCTTTGAGTTCATCGGCAATAATAATTCTTCCAGCGTAAACCCCATCTATAGCTAGATGAACTACCGTTCCCTCAACCGAACATACATCATGTTCGATATTCTCTCGATGTAGCAAACGGTCATTACCTGCAATAACAATTTGATTTCCGACTCTGGCTTGAATACCATGACCGGGAATTTCCTGATAATCGTCTACATCTGAAGTATCAACCGATTTATTAAATGCTGATAAAATAGATTTTGCTACTGGATGGTTAGATTGAGACTCAACTTTTGCTGCTAATTGTAATAATTCTGCTTCACTAAAGCCGTTTTTAGTAACTATTTGAGTAACTTTAAAAACCCCTTGCGTCAAAGTTCCGGTTTTATCAAACACGACGGTTTCAACATCTGTCAGGGTATCGAGAAACGTCGAACCTTTAACTAAAATACCTCTTTTCGCCGCACCTCCAACACCGCCGAAATAACCCAGGGGAATGCTAATTACTAAACCGCAAGGACAAGAAATTACTAATAAAACTAAAGCACGATAAACCCATTGTGACGATGTTTCACCCGGTATAATTAATGGCGGAAGTATTGCCACTGCTAAGGATAAGAAAACGACAACAGGAGTGTAATATCGAGCAAAACGGGTAATAAATTTCTCTGTAGCGGCTTTTTTACTGCTAGCGTTTTCTACTAAATGAAGAATTTTGGCAATCGAAGACTCTTCAAATAACTTGGTAACTCGAACGGTTAAAACGCCCGATTTATTTATCATTCCCGCTAAAACAGTTTCTCCAGGTTTTACTGTTCGCGGTACCGATTCTCCCGTTAATGCCGAAGTATCTACTTGAGAAGCACCCTCATTAATTTCACCGTCTAAAGGGATTTTCTCACCCGGCTTGACGATAATTACATCCCCAACTTGCACGCTCTCGGGGGAAACCTGTTTTATTTCACCATTAACCTTGAGATTAGCTGAATTTGGACGTACTTCTAACAAAGATTTTATCGACCTACGAGAGCGACTTACTGAAAAATCTTGGAATAACTCCCCAACTTGGAAAAACAGCATCACCGCTACAGCTTCAGGAATTTCGTGAATGGCGATCGCACCTAATGTGGCTATTGTCATCAGGAAGTTTTCATCAAATATTTTACCTCGCAAAATATTACGTCCGGCTGTAGTCAAAACGCTCCAACCGCATTGGAGATAAGCAGGGACAAAAACCAAATATTCACCTAGAGAAAAAGGAGTGTTGTGCAAAGGTTCATAGAAAATCAAACCCATGACAAACAAAATTATCGACACCCCAACAGGTATAGCTTCACGCTTCAAGCTGAATTCTCCACCATGACTATGCCCGTGGTCATTTCCACAACAACCAGAATCCGTTGACTGTGATGCCATTATTTATTGCTCCGATATATGAATATTTCTACATCTGAATACTTATTCATATATTATCAATAGTTAGGCTATTTATACAAGCTTTAATGATTAATTTAATTTAAATTTCTGGTTCATCGATGTGGCTCGCAACTTCACGGTAAATATTTGTGACATGGCTATCTTTCAAACTGTAATAGACATTGCGTCCTTCGCGGCGGTATTTAACTAAACGCATAGTACGCAGGATTCGCAGTTGGTGAGAGACTGCGGATTCACTCATCTTGACAGATGCGGCTAAATCGCAAACGCATAGCTCTTGTTTTGCTAAAGCCGAAAGCAAACGCAAACGATGTGGATCTGCGAGGGTTCCGAAGAAATCAGCCATCTGCTGTGCTTTTTCTGTGGGTATAATTTCTGGCTGTACCTCGCGGACATTATCTAGATGAATTTCACTCGAATCACAACTGGGTGAATCAAGATTTGATAGTTGCTCTTTTGGTTTTGATTTAGTCATGGGAGTTGCATCTACAACAGACAGAGCCTATTTCTTCGCTGTTTTGGAAGACAACTTTAAGAAGAAATAGTGATACTGATTATCATTGTAGCCAAGTTTGAACAATTGTTCATTTGTCTGAGTTAGCAGCAACTACATCAATTAATCAAAATTAAATTAAATTAAAGCGAGGTAGGATTTCAGTCAAAGTCCCTCGCTTGTAAATAAAATCGTAAAAAAACTAAGATTCAGGAACTAATTCCTAACAACTTTCCCTCAAAAGCTTGACCTTTGAGCATTCTATTCCAGTAGATATAGGGAAAGCCATATTTTTTTAGCAGCCACATAATATATCGTTCCTTAGTTGGATCTATTGGAAATGTGGGGCAAAGCTCGTTGTCATAACCAAATTCGGCAAGTATGACTTTGCCGTATCCCGTAGTTATTGGACAGCAAGTATAGCCAAAGTATTCTTGAGCGAGATTTTTTGAGTTCATTAAAGCCAGCAAGTTATGAACAACAACTGGCGCTTGTTTTCTTACAGCAGCAGCAGTTTTTGATGTCGGGAGACTCGCCGCGTCACCCAAGCTAAAAACGTTGGGGTAAACATTGTGCTGTAGCGTGTATTTGTTTACATCAACCCAGCCTTGTGTGGCTCCGTCAACTACGGCTAATTTGCTTTGTTTGATAAAGTCAGGTGCGCTCATAGGTGGCGTAACATGAAGTAAGTCGTATTGGATAGCTATCTCTGAAACACCTGAATCTGTTGATACATCAAAAATCGCTGTTTTGGTATCAGCTTGAATTTCTTTGAGATTGTGTTTATATGGCACATCTATCTGTTTGCGCTCTACTACACAAAGCAGTGTTTGTGCGAATTCTTTTACAGGAAAAATTGCTCCTTTCGCCGTACAAAACATAACTTTTGACTGATTGCGAACTCCTTGTTTTCTAAAGGCATCATCAGCCAAATACATAATCTTTAATGGTGCCCCTCCACATTTAACCGGAGTGCTAGGGTAAGTGAATATAGCGTTACCGCCTTTGAAGTTCTTAATAGCTTCCCAAGTATAAGGCGCGTATTCGTAAGCATAATTGCTGCAAACGCCATCTTGCCCAATTGCTTCTTTAAGACCTTTAATTAAATGCCAGTCAATTTGAATACCCGGAGCTAAAATCAGATATTCATAGCAAATACGTTTTCCCTCTTTAGTAATAACTGTATTGTTGTCTGGGTCTAAATGAGCTACAGAGTATTTAAGCCAAGTAGCACCATCAGGGATGTAGTCTTTTTCGTCTTTAACTGTATCCTCAGCTTTGTAAACGCCACCACCAACTAGTGTCCAAGCGGGTTGGTAGTAATGTTTCTCTCTGGGTTCAATAATGGCAATATCAAGCTGCTTGTTTGTTTTCAGTAGTTGTGCGGCGACTGTAATACCTGCGGCTCCACCTCCGACAACTACAACTTGGTGCTGTACCCTAGCTGTATCAGTTGAAATAGCTGATTCGCTATCTACGGGATTAACTTGTGTAGACATGATATTTTCTCACCCTTTAAGCTATAAATGAAATATTGAGCCGAACATTTAACTAGAGGAAGCGAGGTTCCCGCAATGTCGGTTAGCGGGAACAGCTTCCATAATCTTTTCAGGCTGCGGTAAATCTAGATTGTCCATCAACTCAATAAAACCAGCACGGTCACGTAGACACGAAACGGCTTCCGTAGCAGGCTCAGGAGGTTCATCTACAAATCGGGGGTTCCATCGCTTCTCTTCTCCAATTGTAGAAACTGTACGACCTTGATAATCATGAGCGGGATACACCTGAGTGCTATCTGGTAAACTAAATAGCCGTTGTGTTACCGAGTCATACAAAGTTCCCGCATCACCATCTTGAAAGTCTGTTCGTCCACAACCTCGAATGAATAAAGCATCTCCCGTAAGAACCTTAAGCTGTTTTTGGGAAGTCTCATCGCTAACACCATGAACTAAGTAAGCCATGTGGCTACCAGTGTGACCTGGTGTAGCAATCGCCTCGATAGAAATACTTCCTATATGCAGCATCTCTCCATCTTGAATAAATTGATTAGCGCAATCAGTCGGAGTCTTTTGTGGTAGCACTCCCCGACAACCAGTCAACTCCCGCAGTTTTGCAGTTCCTGTGATGTGGTCTGCGTGGATATGGGTTTCCAGACAATATCGCAGTGTAAAGCCAAGTTCTTTGAGAAGATTGCGATCGCGTTCTACTTGTTCCAAAACTGGATCGACCAGAACTGCTTCTTTTGTATCCAGGTCAGCAATTAAGTATGTATATGTACAGGATTCGCGGTCAAACAATTGTCGAAAAAACATCTTTCGCTCTCCTAATTAAAATTATTTTCTTTGGATCTGCGCTTCATCTATCTTTGGATTCAAATCTTGGAATAGTGGTGTACTCAAATACCTCTCTCCAAAACTTGGTTGTACCATCACAATTAAAT
>CAYMZW010000150.1:0-14122 GCA_964395005.1 uncultured Rivularia sp. | reverse complement strand
CCCATAATTCGGCGCTATCCCAAGGCATATTTGGGTGATTCCAAGTTAACCAAGCTAAATATTTACCATCTGGACTTAAGCGAGGTGCAATATAAAAATCATTTCCCGATACAAGAACTTCTGGATTGCTATTTTCCGTTAAATCAACAGCAACTATCGTATTTATCGGTTCTTTTCCCTGTTGCGTATGGTCTTCACAAACGCAGATAATTCGCCGACGCTGAGTATCAACAATTCCATCGCCGTAACGCATCGATAATTCTGGTGTAATCGGTTGCGGTTTGGAACCGTGTTTTTGCTGATAAAGACGCTGGTCAATAAAGTTAGAAAAATAAACCGTATCATCAGCCACTGTCGAGGAACCACCACCATACTCGTGAACCCGACTACGTACATTAAACCCCGACGGTGTCACATCTTCGGTTTCACCATCAGGTTTGCGTCGGACAATAACAGTACGTCCCTTATCCCAAGCCCGTAATTCGCTCCAGTAGATATTATCGCCATCAACTGCAATTTGCCCGAGTCCAATTGCACGCTTAGTGATTAAATCGGTAGTGATAGGTGAAAACCAGGAGCCGTAGGGTGCTATTGTCATTTGGATTTTAAACTTTAGATTTTGGATTGTTTTCTAGGGTGATGCTAGAACTTTATTGATTTTACAGCGAATGGATTCTCCTGATTATTTATAAAAAAACTCGATTTTTTCAAAAAACCGGGTTCTTCAATCGCTCAAATGATTACAACTCATATAAAATTGCTATAGAAGTCGTCATATCAAAAATACTGCTCGTTTCCAGAAAAGCGCGTTAGTTTTTGCGTGTCATTTCTGATTTCAAGCAGCAAGCAAGTTAAAGTTAGACTTAGAACGATAATTAAAGGAAAATCTTTACCCATATAGTGTTATAACTATTTGGATTAAAATCTTGAGCCGAGAAAAATTGGAAGTTGATATCTTCTCTCAATCTTCTCGAAAGTCTCCTGCCAGAAAAAAGATGAGTAGCAATTATAGAAAATGGAAGCTGTAAAAAAAAGACCCATAAAACCCAAAAACTATATATCGTTCCTATACACCTACTCGACTAGTTGGGGAACTGCTGGTGATATCTGTTTAATCCGGGAAACTGTGGCTGAGGAAAGTACATCTAAATTCGTAGGTCGCAAAGTTAAGCTAGCCCTTCCAAGAGGCATGGAAAAGCATCGCGTGGAAGGTCATCAGGTAATAAAAGTTGCCGGTCATGTTGGTGAGGGACATCCGAAAGATCCTGGTTCCGAATGGGAACCTTATGAAGGCATAGAAAGAGAAGTAGCGATGATAGTTTTGAAGCCTTGGGGATTTAAATTAGTTGAGCCAGAATAAAACTGCTTTTACTAAGAAAAAGAGCTTGACATATAGTGATTGCCATCCTCAATATGCCGTAACCCAACATTTAATTTTTCTATTGGGTTACGACGCATTATAATTTACTCGTTCGAGTTACGAAACATTACAATTTACTCTATCAAGACTATTCTCTGGTATAGGAAATTGTACCCCCTGTAGATATTTATCAAAATGCTTATGAAAATAAGTCCAAGACGTTTCGTTTTTGACTTTTAGAAAGCGATTTGGTGCTTCTTTGTAAATAGGAAGACGCGATTCAATTAATTTTTGAAGTGAGGGTGAAAGTTGTTCAAAATTGCGTAATTTTCTAATGGCAGCACTATAAAAAAGATTCCCTGGCTGATTCTTCATTTTCATCCAAGGTAGCCAAGGTCCGGTGCGAGTCCATGTGCCAGAAAAAGAATCTGTTGTCGCTTTTGAGGTATCGGTAACTTCTTTCGTTGGGGCAGTAAACTGGAAAAACTCTCCAGCTTGATACAATGCTTGAGGACTGTAATCTTTAAATTTTGGATCTTTCCCTAATATGTTGGGATAAGTAAGAGGAATATCTAATAAAAAAGTAACATTTTTACTATCAAAAAATACTGGATATTCTCCAGCCAAAGTGTTTTGAACTGGGTTAATCGCAACGTGAACAACTGGTACGATTTCTCGCGTCCAAGGATTTTGCCAACGTTCTATTACCTGATTAGTTTGTGGGTTTAAGTAAAAAGTAACTTCGCGAGATGTTAAAAACCATTTTCCATCATCGTGAAAACAGCGACTAGCATTCATTCCGATTATATTAAAAAGCTTCTGCTGCTTTTCTTGAGGAACAAAAGCATAAACAGAACCTTGCCACTCCATATATATATTACTTCCATCGGTAGAACAACGCGTTCTCACCAATTCTTCTGCTCCCAAAGTTTGCATAATTTATATCTCCAAAAAAGTTTGCACCGCTTTAATCTGTTGTCAATCAGCTTTAATTGATTAGCATTTATCATTGCTTTCTGTTTGTGTATAGTTTTCATTAGTTTTAAGTTATGCAGTTTCTTCTGAAGAAAAGTAAAGTTAAAACTTACTAAAACCCTTGCCCAGTCTGCTTTCTCAGACGCAGGTTTTTTAGCCCTGGAATATATTCCAAGGCGGTTGCTAAAATTGGTTAAAAGAAGGATTTAGATAAAGCTCCCCAAACTGCGGACTAATCTAGGCAAACCTCACAGTCTAAAAGGCTATATTTATCATTATCCTTGCATTGCTATTGAGATAAATACTGACCAGTTAACCAGTTAACAATTTACCATTAACTATTAACCGGATGTTGCCCATAAAAAGGTAAAGCTTCTTCCCAATTCGGACGTTTATCTTGTTGCCAATCCAAATACGCCAATTGCAGCATACTCGTTACCGTCGCGGCTAATCCAGAATTTGCTTCCACAAGCCGATAATTACCATTCCAATCGGCTAATTTTTCTGACCATACTTCTTTTGTTAGTACCACATCCGGCATTACAGGAGTAATTCCGCTACCATCCGGCACAACTTGATAAATCGCACCATACAACATACCTCGTTGTGCTGGCATTTGAACCGCGATCAAATCATCATTATCAACTCGGTTTTCCCAGGCATATGCAGCCAAAGTAGAAACAGCAAACACCGGAATATTTAACTGTTGTCCTAAAGTGCGAGCAGCCACAACCCCGATACGAGTTCCCGTAAAACCTCCAGGCCCCCTCGCTACAGCAATAAAACTAATATCAGTCCAAGTTTGAGGTTTAACAAAATCTACCATTTTTGAATGCATCAAATTAGAAACATTACGGTCTAATTTCCATACATCAGAACGAGAATCATCAGTAAAATTACTGATAGCTAAACCTAATTCCGGAGTTGTCGTGTGTAGTGCGAAACCGTATTTTAATTTGGGCATGGGGGATTGGGCATTGGGCATTGTCAAAGGATAGGAAAAACGGCACAAAAGAACAAAAGTAATTTTAACCTTTGACCTTTGACCTTTGACCTTTAACCTCAATTACTCTTAACTCTTAACTCCTCACTCCTAACTCTTAACTCCTAACTGTTAAGTTGGCACCAATTCACCGGGACGTAATTTAGACCATTTACCTTTTTCTTCTTTAAAACTCAAACATCCCACAACATCCCATTCCATTTCAATTACTTCGCCTTCGGTGCGGATATTTACGTTTATACTAGGTTCGTTAGGATCAAAGGTTGGTGTTTCTGTTAAATGAGGTTGTTGGTGCTGTGTTTCTACTGCATTGTAGGTCATACAGCGGTCTACATAATGACAATTTACGCAAATACACATATTAAAACCAACTTATATTTGTTTTGCTCTGCTTTTAATCTAGCTCAAGCCACACTGTTGTTGCCAAGCTTAATGGTTTATTTTTATTACAATGTACGGTTCAATTCTGTCTAAATTTACACCAGAATCTTTACCTTTTAATCTGGAATTGTTGCCAAAACCGGCTTATTTGGTAGGTGGTGCGGTGCGAGATGCTCTTTTGGAAAGAAGTCGGGATGATTTAAATTTTAAATTAGATTTAGATTTTATTTTACCTTCGGAAGCAGTAAATGTAGCTCGTAAGATAGCGAAATATCATCAAGCTGGTTTTGTTTTACTTGACGAGCAGAGGCAAATTGCTCGCGTGGTGTTTCCAGATGCTACCGTTGATATTGCTCAACAAGAAGGTGATTCTCTAGAAACTGATTTGCATCGGCGAGATTTTACAATCAATGCGATCGCCTACAATATTCATACTCAAGAAATAATCGATCCGTTACAAGGTGGTGCAGATTTAGAAGCGGGTATTTTACGCATGATATCACTACGCAATCTAGAAGATGACCCTTTACGGTTGATGCGGGGATATCGTCAAGCTGCACAATTGGGTTTTAGTATAGAAGCACAAACTCATTCAACAATTCGTGCTTTAGCTTCTCATTTAGAAAAAGTTGCAGCAGAACGAATCAGAGTAGAATTAGGATATATGTTGGCGAATCCTCAAGGAACGCTCTGGTTAATCAAAGCTATTGAAGACGGTTTACTAAAATCTTCTTTTAAATATGCGACATCTCGAAGCTGTAATTTGATTGCAGAAGTTGACAAAGTAGCTTTGCAGCTTACAGAAGAATTTCCAACCTTGAAGGAAATACTGCAACAAAATATTAGAGATACTGTAAAAACAACTTGGCTGGGTATTGCCAAACTAGCTTGTTTAGTTAACCCAAATCCAAAAATAGCAGAAGCAGAGTTAGAAAAACTTACTTATAGTAAAGCAGAAATTCAAAGCGTAACTACAGCCTTGAGAACATTTCCCAAACTTGATACACCCTCAATATCTTTGAGAGAACAATATTTTTTATTTCGAGAAGCGGGTAGCGTATTCCCGACTACAACCATATTAGCAACAGCTTATGGTAATGTAGTCAGGGATATGTCCGAAGACAAGCCACTGACAACATACGCATCTTTACTATCCCGCTACTTAAGCCCTGACGATCCGGTTGCACATCCCACTCAATTGTTAAGTGGGAAACATATTATATCATCATTAAATATTCCTTCGTCACCACTTATAGGCAAAATACTGACAGAAATTGCAGTGGCACAAGTCGAAGGCAAAATTTCGACATTTGATGAAGCCATAGAATTTGCACGAAAGGTAATAAGGGAACAGGGAACAGGGAACAGGCAATAGGCAATAGGCAATAGGGAATAGGGCATAGGGGATTATAAAAAATAAAGGGAGCTTTCAGGCTCCCACTACAGATATTTCTATAATTATTAACTCTTAACTCCTAACTCCTAACTCCTAACTCCTAACTCCTAACTCCTAACTCCTAACTCCCTTAACCTTTTTCCACCAGTTTTTTAAAGTGTAAATACGCTTCCTCTGGTGTTAGCGCTTCGGATTTGTGATCGTGAGCAATAAAGTATTCTCTGCTGTCTGGGAAGAAACGCACGGTAAAGCTTGGTATTAAACCTAATTTTAAAGCTTGTTTACCGAGTTCGTCGGTAGCGTCAGCTAAAGAATTTCCGTCGTGAAATTTGACAGTAGACATTAATTTTCCCCTCTTTTTATTATTTATCTATTTATTTATTAGAGGATGTTTTTAAGGTAAGATTTAATACCTTATCTGGCGACTGTAAGTCGCACGCCACTTGCTACAAGTCGGGGAACCCGCCCAACGCAGTGGCTTAGCTACACAAGCAAAACCCGCATGCGCGGGTTAATAATTAATAAGTCCACCTGCGTGGACTTTGTCTGTGTAGTAGCGGTTTTAACCGCCGGATACTTTCAGAACATCCTCTTAGAAGTTTTCGATGCCAATTTTATTGATAAAGGCATCAAAAACTAATTAATCACATTTCTTGCTGATATTTTTCTAAGATATCTACCAAACTTACTTGACACTGCGATGGAATCAAGTTTAATAAAGGTATTTCACTTTTACCACCACCAACTTTGATGGGGATAGATTGTAAAACGTGAATGATATCATCTTCATTTATGGATTTATCAGAAGCGATCAAAGGATAAACTTGTTCTGCAACAACGGTATGCAGTTTTGCATCAGACAAATAAAGATGCCACTTAGCGATATCTATATAGACATTTTCGCCAATTTCAGCGGCTAGGGCTTCCATGAATTCTGCGTTGTTAGTCACAGCTAATGGTCTTAAATTTATAAATTACTTAAGAATTATGCTGAAATTCTCAAGTTAACTCTACCACCACAAGTTGCGATCGCCTTCACTTTAATACTCCATCTTCAGGTAGATTTTGTGGGAGTATCTGAATAATCGGCAATGAATGAAATATAAATCAGATGTGAGGCTAATATCCCCAACCAGCTTAATGTCAGAATGGGCAACCATTCCCAGTCAGTTGACAAAAAATTGTGAAAAAACCACAAACCAGAATTGAACAAAGCGAATGTCGCTACATGAACGGCGAAATTCATTCTATCGTCTAGTTTACGGTATGCTGGATCGTTTTTACGGTCAGGTTCGCGTGGCCAACGTGGAGGCATATATAAATTACAGTTAGGAACAATCGGTTATTTCTATAATTTTAATGTTATCCGGGCCACAAATCTAATTTACTTAAAATAGAAGCAACAATCCAAAATTCAAAATCGTTGTGACTATCTTTGAGCAACTGGATGAAGATGTATTGTTTTCCAGCGGTGGCAAATCAATGGTAAAAAGGGTAAACGCAGAATATTGATTTGGGTTGATGCTGGGTATCAAGGTGAAGGATTTAATATATAGCTATAAGCGATAAGCAATTTCATCGTGTAGAAGAGTTGGTGAAGAATGAAGGTATTAAGAGTATTTTAGTATTCCCGATTGCTGGGAAGCCTAGAGAAACGGCTTCTAAATTTAATGAATTGATATTGAATAAGGAATAGGGATAGTTTGTAGTAGGCGCTTCAGCGCTTCCGGTAAGAGGCGCTAAAGCGCTTACTACGAACCCATATTTTAATTTAATTGCCACAGGGTTGTTTTAGATTCTTTATCCTTAGCTCGATTAATAAAACTTAATTTCTCCAAACTTCGCAAATAAATTTTACAGGTATTACTATTTAATCCCGTTCCCGTAACTATTTCTTCCGTAGTTAATTTACCATCCGAAGCTTTGTGAATTACTAAAAGTATGTGATTCGCAGTATTTATATAAGAAACAAAACAAGGGTTGCTGATTTGGGAAGGTTTAATTAAATCTTGTTTCTTTGCTTCTTTTAAAATTGAAAATACTTTTTGCTCGTCTGCCATTTTTCAATGCAATCCTTTTTAGGGATTTTATCATGTTTAATTGCGATCGCTATTCTCCGTTCCCTATTCCCTCCCTTAAATTCCGCTATAATTTTGAATGAGTTTCGGGAGCGCACATCATGTTAAAGTACAATTTGCCGAGGTATTTACCATCAGCGGAAGAATTACCAGACTCCGACGAAACGCCCGTGGATAATGAGCTGCAAGAATTAATACCGGGTTTACTCAAAGCAATTGTGCTGATTCTTTGGGGAGAAAGGATGGATTGGTTTTTCGGCGTGGATATGGGTGTTTATTTTCACCCCGATAAGCCGCCAATTGTACCCGACGGATTTCTTAGCTTGGGTGTTGAACGCTTTTATGATGAAGAATTGCGTCCAAGTTATGTATTGTGGGATGAAAATGTTATCCCTATTTTGGCTTTAGAAGTTGTTTCCCGAAACTATCGCAAAGAGTACACGGACAAATTAGATGAATATGCAGATTTAGGTGTACTTTATTATGTCATTTATTCCTCCCGTCGCCGCCGCAAACCGCGTTTAGAAATTCATAAATTAGTCAACGGTAAATACGAATTACAATCAGGAAATCCATTTTGGATGCCCGAAATTGGTTTAGGAATAGGTTGTGAAAGAGGTAACTATTCCGGAGTCACGCGAGAATGGTTGTACTGGTATGACGAATCGGGAACGCGATATCCCACTCCTAAAGAGCAGATAGAGCAAGAGACATTACGCGCACGTCAAGAAACCTTACGCGCTCAACAGGAAGCTCAACGGGCACAACAGGAAGCTCAACGGGCACAACAGGAAGCTCAACGGGCACAACAGGAAGCTCAACGCGCCGATGTTGCAGAGCAGAAGGCACAACAAATGGCAGAAAAGTTGCGCGAGTTAGGGATAGATCCAGATAGCTTGGGTTAATAATTCACTATCTCCGAATTATTTAATGATTAATATCTATTATGAGGTTGGTAGATAAGAAGCGCTAAAGCGCAACTACGAACCTTTTTTGATTCTGATATTTTTTAAAAGAAGGGAAAATTCAAAATTAATTCATCGAACATTCAAGCCCAATTTCTTGTATACTTCCTCGACAGGAATACCTTTTTTACCATTTTTATATGCTTCGTGTGAGGCAATTAACCTATATTTTAACTTCTTCTCTAATTTCTTTACCAGCATCAGCATTTTTAATGAAAATTTTAATTTTATTCATATTAATACTTTAATTCCTATAGTTAAGCCCACCTTACGGTGAGCTTTGTTTATGTAGCCCTACTCTTCTAAAGTAAGCACTCTACAAAAATTATAAATCTGTTTTAAAAGTTATAGCTAAAAACCTGAATGGTGCCATTCTCTGGTAAACTACCGGGATTCACGCTAATCGTATCGCTTTCACTACGGCGTACATTCATTCCCCCCATCACACTAAGAAAATCATCTACAGGTGCAATATCACAATTATCGTTGTCGGCAGCTTGGGTACGATAATGAGTAGGAACAATTAACTTCGGATTCAGTATCTGAATTGCCTTTTTTGCTTCTTCGGCATTATAAGCCTTGGCACTACCACCTACAGGTACTAATAGCACGTCAGGACGACCCATCAAAATTTTTTGTTCTAAAGAAATAGGTGCGGCAGCCCCTCCTAAATGCAAGATATTAACTCCTGCTTGCTTCCACTGCCAAGCCGTATTTATACCAAAACGTTTTCCACCAACGCGATCGTGATCTATGGCTATTCCTTGAAACTTGATTCCCTTAAACTCGTATACCCCTGGCTGGTAAATTAATTTAGGACTTCCGGGTAAACCTTCTACCGCACCTTCATCAAGCAATTGACTGCTAATCAATACCAATTCGGCAGCAATATTAGGTGGACGATAGCCAGCAGTACAGCCTATAGTACGAAAAGGGTTAACTAAAATTCTTGTGCCGCCACCTGTAAACACAAAGCTAGTATGCCCCAACCACTTAATTGATAGCGAACCACCAGATTGGGCATTTACTCGCAACCCAGAACCCAGATTAGCAAACAACGAACCTGCTAACCCCGCTCCAGCGTAGCCAATCAATTGTCGTCGTTTCATTTACTCTCTCAAAGGTAATTTTTCTAGAAAGTTTTGCAATAATTGCTTTCCCGAATTAGTCAGGATACTCTCTGGATGAAATTGGACACCTTCTATGTGAGAAAAGTTCCTGTGTCGCACTCCCATAATCGTGCCATCTTCAACCCAGGCAGTGATTTCCAACGTTTCGGGAATTGTATCTCGTTCTATTACTAAACTATGATACCTGGTTGCGGTCATCGGATTGTCCAAACCGCGAAAAACTCCTACTTCAGTATGAAAAACTTCTGAAGTTTTGCCGTGCATTAATTGAGGAGCAGAAACTATTTTACCGCCAAATACTTGACCTATACTTTGATGTCCCAAACATACGCCTAAAATTGGGCACTTTTCCCCCAATTCTTCAATTAATTTTAAAGAAATTCCCGCATCTTCCGGTCTTCCTGGCCCCGGAGAAATTACTATACCATCAGGATTTAAGATCCGAATTTCATTTAAAGATATTTTATCGTTACGAAACACCTTTATCTGCCGTGCAGCAGGCAATACAGCTAGTTCCCCCAAATACTGCACCAAATTATAGGTAAAGCTGTCGTAATTATCTATGACTATCAGCACAGTTAAACTCTCAAGCTCTGTGTGGAGATGCCAAGTTTGTCCGATTGTAGACGTTTGAATAAATCCCGATAAATCCCGAAAATTATAAAGAAGATAAAATCAACTCGAACAAAGGAGGCAATATCAGTATAGCAGCTACCAATAAGGCCACTAAAGCCGAAACCAATACCGCACCAGCAGCACAATCCTTAGCAATTTTCGCTAATTCGTGATACTTTTGCTCAACTGTGAGATCGACAACAGATTCAACCGCAGTATTAAGCAACTCCAAAGCCATAACTAAACCGCTAGTAACTGCGATTACCGCGATTTCTACCGGCTTCAGATGTAAAAAAACGCTCAAGCCAATAGCCAAAGCACAAACAGATACGTGGATGCGGAAATTACGCTGAGTTTGAAAAGCGTATGAAATTCCAGCCCAGGCATATTTGAAACTAATAAACAAATTAGAGGCAACAGCCCAAGATAATTCTCGTTTTTTAGACACTACCGCCTCTAAACGGTTTGCTTTGTGTGGAGATGAAATTTGCTCGGACATAGGCTCTAACATAATTACTGCAAACTAATGGTGAAATTTTTCCCGAGTTTTAAAAGCCTTATCGGTATTTTGACAATTTTCTACAGGAATATTTTAAAGATAAGATCAAATAGCGATAGTAAGCGAATCTATTCTAGGTCTATATCAATACTTAATGTCTTCAGTAGCATTACCTGCTTTTCTAGCATTCTTCGCAAACTTTCTTCATCAGGATGATCCCAGCCGATAAGATGTAGCAAACCATGAGATGCTAGCCAAGCTAATTCTGTTTTCAAAGAATGTCCTTGACGTATTGCTTGAGCGCGAGCAGTATCAACGGAAACAACAATATCACCCAAGTATAAAGGCTCATCCTCCGTATCAATTTCTGTAACCTGTGGCGAATCTACTTCTAAAGCTGCAAAAGCTAAAACATCTGTAGGCTTATCTTGATGACGGTATTGAGAATTTAGGGTTTGGATTTCCAAGTCATTTGTCAAACGCAGCCCAATTTCGCAACCAGAAGTATGGGGGATATCGGATTGCATCATATCCACCCATTGATAAAACCATTTTTCCCAAATTTCTGTACAAATGCGGACATCTTTATCATCATTCTCCACAGCCTTATTCGGAGAAGATTCATAATAATTATCCTGCACGTAAACTTCAACCCAAAGGCGTTTATCCACTTATTCTCCCCTCGTCAACGAGTTAGATAAGCAAGACCAATTAAAACAGCCAAAAGTCCAAAAGCACTAAGTGCAAAATGTTTTAGCGAGGTGCCACCCTTTTGCACCATATTCCGCATAGCCAATTTCGTATAGCTGGGTTTATCTTCTTTGGTAGAAGAGTCGTTCATAAAAATTCCATAACAAACTCTTCTACCAATGTAACAAATTGTTGAGAGTTGGAGCGCCAATTTGGCAACTTTTTATGAATTATAGTTAGGAGTTAGGAGTTGGGAGTTAGGAGTTAGGAGTTGGGAGTTAGGAGTTGGGAGTTAGGAATTAGAAGTTGAGAATTCTTTTTACTCCCTCTACCCCATGCCCCATGCCCAATGCCCAATGCCCAATGCCCAATGCCCAATGCCCCATGCCCCATGCCCAATTACCAATTACCTATTCCCCATTCTCAGTAATTTGATTTTGCTCTCGCAGATAAGCTTGAATGAAAGAATCTAATTCTCCATTCATTACGTCGGCGATCGCGGTTGTTTCGATGTTGGTACGCAAGTCTTTCACCATTTGGTAAGGATGGAATACGTAGTTACGTATTTGGTTTCCCCAACTTGCTTCTACCATGTCACCGCGAATTTCGGCGATTTCTTGGGCGTGCTGCTCTTGAGCAACAACCAATAGCTTTGCTTTGAGACGAGCAAGGGCTTTTTCTTTATTTTGCAGTTGGGAACGTTCTTCCGTACATCTAACTGCAATATTCGTGGGAAGGTGAACTATTCGCACTGCGGTTTCTACTTTGTTGACGTTTTGTCCGCCTTTACCGCCTGCCCTAGATGTAGTAATTTCTAAATCCTTGTCGGGGATATCTAATTCTACATTGTCATCTATCTGCGGCATGACTTCTACGCCAGCAAAACTGGTTTGTCGCTTACCGTTAGCGTTGAAAGGAGAAATCCTTACTAAGCGATGGGTGCCCATTTCCGAACGTAAATACCCGTAGGCATAACGGCCAGTAATTTCCAATGTCACCGACTTAATACCAGCTTCATCTCCTTTAGATTCATCGCTCATTGAAACCTTATAACCGTGACTTTCTCCCCAACGGGTATACATTCGCAGCATCATTTCCGCCCAGTCTTGAGCATCAGTACCGCCAGCACCGGCTGTAATAGTTAACAAAGCGCCTTTACTATCGTAAGGGCCAGAAAGTAACTGCTGTAACTCCCACTGGTCGAGTTCGCGACTGAGGGTTGTAACGTTAGATACAGCTTCGTTGAGCAGCGACTCATCGGTGTCGGATTCCAAAAGTTCAACAACTGCGCGGGTATCTTCTAAGCTGGAATGCCAGTCATGATACTGTTGCAGATGATCTTTGAGTTCGTTAAGCTCTTGCATCGTATCTTGAGCTTTATTTTGATCTTCCCAAAACTCTGGCTGCGCCGCAATTTGTTCTAAATCTTGAATCTTGGCTTTGAGTGCGGGTAAGTCAAAGATAGTCCTGAGTTTTACCCAGGCGATTAGATAACGTTTCGATTTCGCGTTTGATTTCTAGAACTTCCATATTTGTTTGTAATTGTTAGCTTTGATGCTTCTAGAATCTGTGTATTTTATATTCTTTTTTGATTTTAGCGAAGGAATTGGGGATTGGGCATTGGGAATTGGGCATGGGGGATTGGGCATGGGGCATGGGGCATGGGGGATTGGGTTATTTTTTAGAGAAGCTTTATATTGTCTCCTCTAGAATCTCTCTCTCTTAACAAGGAGAGGGGAAGGGGTGAGGTTCAAAATGTAGTCATAAATTACAGATGGTGCGTGACGGCAATTTCTATTTATTCCGTTTTGTTTGGGAAGTGATTTTAGCCGTCACGCACCCTACAATTTGAGATAAGCTTTGATAAACATATCTAGATTTCCTTTGATTACTTCCTCAATATCGGAAGTTTCTACGTTGGTGCGTAAGTCTTTGACTTTTTGGTAAGGATCAAAGATATATTCGCGGATTGGGTTGTTAGCTACATTTTTGGATGATGTTTTGACATCCTTAAGTGAAACACCTTGGGTTTGCATTAATGCTCTGAGCTTGCTTTTGACAACAGTTAAAGCTGTTTCCTTATTTTGTAATTGAGAACGTTTTTCTCTAGAAGTAAAGGAAATGCCAGTAGGAATATGGGATATGGTTGCCGAAAAGTATCTTCCGTATGGACACACTTGAGTGATTACTTCCAAATCCTGTTCCGGAATTTCAAAATCCATCGACTCATCCACAATCGGAATAACTTCTACGTCTGCAAAGCTGGTTTGAATTTTAGAATCTTTGCTAAAAGGTGAAATTCGTCTTAGTTGATGAATTCCTTGTTCGGATTTGAGATATCCGTAAGCGTCGGAACCGGAAATTTCCAGAGTCACATATTCAAAGCCAAATTCTCTCATAGATTCATCTACAAGCCGGATTTTATAGCTGTGGCGATCGCACCATTTCGAGTACATACGCAGCAGCATATTTACCCAATCATGGGAATCTACATCGCTATTTACAGCAGTGATAGTAATAAAAGCTGCTTTATCATCAAAAGGTTGATTTAAAAGGTTTAGAATCTCAACGTGTTTGAGTTCGTTACTTAAGAAATTAAAGTTAGCTAGTAATTCTTGCTCTAACTGCTCGTCGGCTTCTGATTCTAAAAGTTCTAAAGCTGCTTTGGCATCATTCAAACGAGTAAGCCATTCTTGATATCTTTCTTGCTCGCAGAATATCAAATAGTTTAATTCTTGAAGGGAGTTTTGAGCAATTACAGTATTTTGCCAAAATTCAGGTTTAATGAGTCGCTTTTCTAAATCCCGAATTTTCGCGCTTATTTGATGGATGCTAAAGACAGTCTTGGGGTTGGCTGAGGAACTTAGATAACATTTCGATTTCGCGTTTTACTTGTGTTAGTGCCAGCATGGTTTTTATTTTTTTAGACACGTTATATGGATTGTAGTACAAATACAGGGGATTGGGGATTGGGCATGGTGAATCCACCCCCGTGCGGAGGTTCCCTCCGTTGAGGGGAGTGGTGAACCC
>CAYMZW010000149.1:0-14158 GCA_964395005.1 uncultured Rivularia sp. | reverse complement strand
GATTTATCTCACCCTGCTTGGTTGAGTCATATTCGTTCTGTCAGGGATATATTAGCCCAAATGCCCGTAACACCAGGCCCTGGGTTAGTAGTTTTCAACAAAATCGACAAAGCCAATAGCGAAACCCTAGCTTTAGCCAGAGAAGAATATCCAATGTCAGTATTTATTTCTGCCAACGAGCGTCTTGGCTTAGAAACTTTAAGAGAACGTTTGGGGCAGTTAATTCAATATGCATCTGCATCTGGATAAGCACTTGCAAAAAACTTAAATAAACAATCAACTCCTGGGGAAATTTTCTTCAGGAGTAATTTTATGTTGGGGTGATGGTGATGGGGAGTCGGGGAAAATCCTATTACCAATTACCAATTACCAATTACCAATTTCCAATTTCCAATTCCCAACTCCTAACTCTTAACTTTTCAACCCAATAATGCGGAAAACACTAGGTATTTTTTTTCCAATACTTAAATATATCCGTGTCAATACTGATGTATACCGTAATTAAACTGAAATATTATTAAATTGTTACGCACCTGGATTACAGCCAACACAATCACTGTGGTTTGTGCCTTTTGATGAGTCTTCTATTTCTCCTGATAGCAGGCTCATTCGCACTTACCCTGTATTTTTTTAATAAAATAAGTCTTAATTAACACTCGTTACAAAATAATATAAAGTTCATTTTTTTACAATCATAAAAATAGAAGTCAAAATATATGTATAAAAAGCATTTGAGAATACTTATTAAACATTCACAGTTAAATATAACGTTCTAAAATTAAGAATTGCTAAGTCAACAAGAGGACGTTATGGCTGCCAAAGTCGAGATTTACACTTGGAGTTCTTGCCCGTTTTGTATACGTGCTAAAGGTTTATTAAAGAAGAAGGGGGTTGAATTTACCGAATACGCTATCGATGGAGATGAACAAGCACGGGAAGACATGGCTCATAGAGGAGATGGACGACGTTCCGTACCCCAAATTTTCATCAATGATACCCATGTAGGTGGTTGCGATGATGTTTATGCTTTAGAGTCTCAAGGGAAACTGGACGAACTATTAGCTTAACCAATAAAGAAAATATGGTCGATCGCTTGAAAATTACTTAACACTCAATCCCACCCCCCGTATTGATGGGTGGGTTTTCTAATGCAGGGATTTTAAATTAGGAGTTAGGAATTAGGAGTTAGGAGTTAATAATTAATATAGTTATTAGTAGGTTGAAAACATTTGGTACTACGGAAATTAATCAAATATCCTCTACTCCCTACTCCCTACTCCCTACTCCCTGTTTCCTTTTAAATGAAGCGGTATTACATAAAAAAGGGATAATTTAAAATGAATCACCGTAATTTTTTGAAGGGTAAATCGAGGCAATCGCGTGAAACTGGCTTTTATTATTGATCCCATCCAGAATTTAGACCCCACTCATGATACTAGTGTTGCCATGATGGAAGCTGCTTGTATTTTGGGACATGAAGTTTGGATAACTCAAACGTCTGGGTTGAGTGTGATAGACAGCACTGCTTGGGCAAGTCTCCAACGAGTTGAAATTATTCCGGTTGAATTAACAGATGCTGGCTACAAAGCTAGCTCACCTTGGTACAGGTTGAGCGAAAAAATTTATTGCAGTGTGGAAACTATGGATGCCGTGTTTATGCGGACAGATCCACCAGTAAATGATATTTATCTTTACGCTACTTATATTTTGGACTATATCGACCAAAACAAAACTTTGGTTGTTAACAGCCCTAAAGGTATCCGAGATGCTAACGAAAAAATGTATGCTCTCCAGTTTACCCAAGCCATTCCAGAAACCATTGTTAGTGCTGATAAAAATGTGATTTGGAAGTTTGTAGAAGATAAGGGTGCTGCGATTCTCAAACCATTGGGAAACAAAGCAGGGGAAGGAATTTTATTTTTAGACAAGAGCGATCGCAATTTTAATTCAATTGTGGAACTTAGTACTCTCCGAGGAAAAGTACCAGTGATGTTACAAACCTTTTTACCGGAGGCGAAGCAGGGAGATAAACGGATTATTCTGCTTGATGGCGAACCAGTGGGGGCACTCAACCGTCTTTCTGCGCCTGGAGAATTCCGCAATAATATGGCAGCCGGAGGTACGGTTGCTCGAACTGAAATTACTTCCAGAGAACGGGAAATCTGTAATCAATTAGCCCCCACTTTAAAGGATACCGGTTTAACCTTTGTAGGCATTGATGTAATTGGTGGCTATCTTACTGAAGTTAACGTTACTAGCCCTACTGGTATTCGCGAAATCGATCGGTTTAGCAATACAAACTTGGGTAAAAAGTTTATCGAGTGGGTAGAACAAGCAATTAATAACCTTTGATTTAAGCTATAGGTATTACACCCCGGCAAAATCAGCTTTTGTAAAACAATTTGAAATTGTTGAAATTGAGTAACGGAGAAGCCAGCATATAGTTATTTACCAATTGACTCAGTAAAAACATTTAAGTAAATTCCTAAATAAATTATTAAAAATTTAGGCATTATAGAATAAATCGCCTACTTGATTTAGCGATTGAGGTCTTTGAAATTGAAACTAAATTTTTAGGAAGCAGCAAAAGTATATTTGGAATTATGGGAGGCTCACGAATTGTTACAAGATGCGCCCCCGTTTTCCGATACTTTGAGTGCTACTTAGTTATTAGGATTTCGGCGTTTTTGAAGAAACGGAGGAATCTCTAATCCGGGTTTTTGTTTTGGTTCGGATTGGGGTTGTTTTTGAGAATTGGCACCTGAGGTAGACGATGGTTGTGGCATCTGTCGCCGTTGCTGTTGTGTTGGGGTTGGGGCAACTCGATTATTAGGAGTAGCAGCTTGCTGTTGCCTTTCTTGGATCTCACCTGTAAACCCGGTAGCAATTACGGTAATTCTGACTTCTCCTTCGAGTCTGTCATCAATCACTGCCCCAAAAATAATATTGGCATTGGGATCTACCACTTCATAAATTGCTTCAGCGGCAGCGTTCACTTCATGTAAAGTCAAATCGCTGCCACCAGTGATATTAAATACAACACCTCTTGCGCCTTCAATAGAACATTCGAGTAAAGGCGAAGAAATTGCCGCGATCGCCGCTTCCCGAGAACGTGATTTGCCAGAGCCAATACCGATTCCCATCAAAGCAGAACCAGCATCTGCCATTACGGCTCGCACGTCGGCAAAGTCAACGTTTACCAAACCGGGAATTGTGATGATATCGGATATACCTTGTACACCTTGACGCAATACATCATCTGCATAACGGAAAGCTTCTTGGACGGGTGTTTGTTCGGGGATCACTTCCAACAGTTTGTTGTTGGGGATGATAATTAAGGTATCTACCCGACTTTTGAGAGCTTCAACACCTTGCTCTGCTTGACTGGTGCGGCGGCGACCTTCAAATACGAACGGACGGGTAACTACACCAACCGTTAAAGCACCCATTTCTTTGGCGACTTCAGCTACAACTGATGCCGCACCAGTGCCGGTACCGCCTCCCATTCCAGCAGTGATAAACACTAAATCGGCTCCTTCTAAAGCCGTAGCAATTTCATCTCTGGATTCTTCTGCTGCTTTTTGACCGATGGCAGGATTACCACCCGCACCTAAACCCCGCGTTAGCTTTTGTCCGATTTGCAAGCGACAAGGAGCCGCAGCCATCGTTAAAGCTTGAGCATCGGTGTTAATTGACCAAAATTCTACTCCACTCAAATCGGAAGCAATCATGCGGTTGACGGCATTTCCGCCACCGCCGCCCACACCAATTACTTTAATATTGGCAACTCTGCCGGGAATAATATCTCCAACAGGGTTTTCTTCAGGAGAATGGTTATTATCGCCGTTTTGCCCCAAACTAAGCCCAGAATGACCAAAAGGATTATTGGTACTAATTCCTGCCAGCGAGATTCCTTGCTGTCCGGGAGACTGGGAGTTTTTATAAGTAAGCCCTTGGTTATTATCAAGTGTCATTGGATTTACGTGCATTCAGATAAACGACTTTTGGGGGTCACAATTTCCGCAAAATAATGGGCGGACTTTTTTTGTTAGCGTTCCCGGCTCGCTTACGGCGAGGGTGTTTTCCGAGAAAATAAGATGCCGGATGCAACATTTAAGTTAACTAATTTATCAAGCCTGCCCATTATTTATCGGTTCTACATTGGGGTGCAATCTACCCGCTCGCGTCAACGCAGCTTATAAACAATCTAGTTGAATTCGGTAGCAAGAATGTTATAACGGTGTTCTAATCCTCAACCGCTAGGTGCAGGATTAACAACGCGAACAGTTTTTTAATTAGTAGCTGTTAACATCTCACGATGAACAACTATTTCTAGAGAAGTATACTTAATATTTACTTAAACAAAGAACTGTATCGGCTATACTGACGACGACTATTTTGACTTGTTACTGCCTTCATATATGGTTCGTAACCCCTCCTTCTTGTTTTAATGGATATTGGTCATCAATTTTACAACTAATAGCGTTTGTTTTTTTTTACTTCTAGCCATAAATACTGGTTTAATTCTATAAATATTGAAAACAATTAAACAAGTAGTACACTGACATAAGTCTGTAAATGATGGTGTTAAAATTCCTATTACAATAGATATTGCTAGTCATGAGTACCTAAATTATCTTTATGTAAAATAAATTTTGAACTACATACTTTACTTTCTCCTTACATAACTGATGAGTGGATACGTTAGATTTTAAGTTAACGTTCGGTTCTACAAATTGTGACGCTCAAGCATGGTAATGCTTTGAGTCTAAATCACCACCTGCTCCCGATTTTACATTTTGCACCTTCTCATGCCGAGCGTAACTAGAACAAGCCGGAGATTACACTCCCCGCCGGGTAGGTTTTTGATTCTTTACAGGAAAGAATATGACGTACCTAGAATATTTATTATGGTTCTGGTTAGTCTGAAAACAACCATCGTTAATATATATTTATCAGCATAATTCTTATTGATAAACTAGGAGTGTTTTATACATTTGCCTTTACTCAATATTTTTTAAGGGTTTTCAGAATTTATTTGCACTGTTTTGTGGTTCATCTGTACTAAAATTGTTTCCGGATTTGTTAAGTCTATAAACTCAATTTGATCCATATTCATTTGTGCTGGTAAACTACGAATTTTTGCCAACAATTTAATTTTTTCAGGTAGTTTAGATGTCGGACTTCCGATATGTACTAGACCTAGTTCTGTTTTTAAAATTATATTATTAGGGTCAAGGCAATCAACCTGCATTACTTTAACCAAACTTTCGCCGATTGCTTGGTAAAGCTGTTTCCACACAGAGCGACAAGAGGCAGGAGAGCCAATGAATTCCAGAGCGGGCAATCGATCGGCTTTGATTGATTTATCGTTTCCCAAGGGAACCCAAACACCATTGATGTCTAACAATCCACTTTCTGCTTTTTTTAAACTAGAATCACCATTTTTTTTAATTTCAGTTTGAGTAACAGCTACTGGCACTATTTCCGATACCTCAACTCTTAACCCCGGTGGAAATAAACGACGAGTTACAGACGCTTGAGTTATGGCTGGTTGCTGTTTTAGAGATGCACTCAGACGACTAGGTTCAACCCGCCATAAAGATTTAGGATAGGATAACTGCATTTTTGACTGTATGGCTTCATCCGAAAGCAACTGATTTCCAGAAATAGTAATATCTTTTTGGCTTTTGAGTACCCATAGTGGTTGAATCCAAAACCACAGCAAACCACCAGCGAACCCTGTAACAGCCAAGGTGCGCCAAATTGTACCAATAAATTTTATTTTCCTATGACGGCGTAGCTTTTCGCGACGTACTTCTAAATCTGTAGAGGAAACTGATAATATCTCCGGCATTCAAACCTCTTCGCGCATTTTGGTTCTATTTATTAAATGAAGATTTTAGATTTCGCTGGCTTTTAAATTTTTCTCGTATCGCATTCTTAATTTCAACAACGGATGCGTTTGTTTTCGATCGAGAGTTTTCTAAATATAAAATCTAAATCCGATTTAATTGAAAAGTAGAAGACTTGTATTTTCACACCTTGTATTTTGAAAAATATTCACTGACGGCGAAAATACCACCCACAAAAATAGTACTAATGAGCTATAAAGCTATATAAGCTATAAAATCTGGCATTTTTGGTTTAATGTAGCCTTTTTACTCTAAAGTGACCTTTATTTTCAAGTCAAAGGGCTACAAATAATACGAGAATGCGATCGCCTTAATTAAAGGCGTATTATCAAAACATTAACGACAAACATATTGCAAAAGATACACGAAAATTGTTTGCAGATAAATTATTATTTGACAATCAAATACCATATTATACACGCCAACCCTAACGGAGAATACTTATAAAAATTAGTGCTATAACTTTTGCAAAAATATCGATAGGGCTTTTAAATAAATCAACTGCTTACGTATCCCAATTTTAAAATATCTGAACTTGACCATTTTGAAAATTTCCTTTTTGCAAAAGCTTGAAAGTTACCATATAAGCGACTTGTCCCGATGTTAACTAATCCCCGAATTTGGGAAACACACCTTAATTTGCATACAAAAAATTATCGCTGTATCGAAGATTAACACTATCTTATTTTTTTTAGAAAAGAAATAGTATATATACTTAGAGCAGCTTGACGTTTTATTCTAAAAATGCTATGCCTGATTTGCTACAATTAATACTTAAGTGCAAACTGGGAAAATGTATCAAACAGCTTTTTAAGCTAAAAATAAACTAGCTATCCGACGATTTGATACAAAAGAGCTATAGTGAAGTCACGTATTTTTGCCAAAAGCTTATCAATATCGGTATAACTAGGCAGATACGTATTCTCAAGCATCAGGGAAAAATTAATCGGTGATACCTCGTAATTAACTTGGGAGCGAGGAATTCAAGTGTTTTAATACTTGGATTGTTATGAATGGTTAATATTTATATAAGCTGCATCTACATGAAAACTACACTAAATTTGTCAAGGTTTTTTAAAGCCTGTAATCCAAGCAGAACGCTGGTTATAGGTGATGATTCCGACCGTAAATATTACATTGATTTTTCAGAAGTACGGGGTTGCAAAATAGTCGAAGAGTTGCAACGAACGATTGTCCGTATTTCTCCTGACGAACCAACCTGCCAATTATTTACAGGTCATATTGGCTGCGGTAAATCGACTGAGTTACAGCGTCTCAAAGCTGAATTGGAACATTCTGGTTTTCACGTAGTTTATTTTGAATCCAGCCAGGATTTGGATATGGCGGATATTGATGTCAGCGATATTTTGCTGAGTGTCGCTCGTCAAGTAAGCGTCAGTTTAGAAGCTATTGGTATTAAGCTCAAACCTGGTTACTTTAGTAATTTGTTCAAAGAAATCGGAGATTTTCTACAAACTCCCATAGATATTTCGGCAGAAGCTGAATTTTCCTTGGGTATTGCTAAAATTAGCGCCAAAGCTAAAGATAGCCCCCAATTACGTTCTCAGCTTAGGCAATATCTAGAACCGCGTACAAATAGTATTTTGCACGCGATTAATGAAGAAGTTCTCGATAGAGCCACTAAGCAGCTACAGATGAGAGGGCAAAAAGGATTAGTTGTAATTATTGACAACTTGGATCGAGTGGATATGCGCCCAATGCCATCAGGGCGATCGCAACCAGAATATTTATTTATCGATCGAGGAGAGCAGTTACGTCGGCTTAAATGTCATGTAGTCTATACAATTCCGCTAGCATTAATTTTTTCTGGCGAGTATGAAACGTTGAAAAATCGTTTGGGTGGCGGTATTGCGCCTAAAGTACTGCCAATGGTGTTGGTGCGTCAAAGAGATGGTGATGACTGCAAACCGGGAATGACTCTTTTACGGCAGTTAGTTTTGGCGAGAGCGTTTCCGGAAGCGACTGAGGATATTAGGTTGAAATTAATTGACTCCATATTCGATAGTTCGGAAACTTTAGACCGTTTGTGTAGAGTCAGTGGCGGTCATATTCGTAACTTACTGGGCTTACTATACAGTTGTTTGCAGCGACAAGATCCCCCCTTCGAGCGTTCTTGTTTGGAAGCAGTAATCAAAGATTATCGTGACGATTTACTTCTAGCTATTGACGATGAAGAATGGCAGTTGCTTTACGAAGTAGTTAATCAGCAAACTGTTAGAGGTGAGTCTGAATATCAAAGATTGCTGCGAAGTATGTTTGTTTTTGAATATCGAGATGTTAAAGGGCGCTGGTTCGGTATTAGCCCCGCATTATCGGAAACCGAAAAAGTTCTAGCTTGGGAGAAATCCGAATATAAAATTCCGGCAACTTTTTCTCAGTAGTAAAAAATATTTATGCGAAGGAATGTATTTTTTCCTTCTGTATTTATAAATTAATCAACCCAAAAAAGCTTTCCTTCCGGATTGCTAATTTTGGATTAAACAAGCATCAAATTTGAATAGCTATTGGATTATCTGAAACTTGAAATTCACAGAACCCAATGACTGGCTTGACTTACCGCAAAATTCAAAATCGAATTGACACAACGTCAAATATAAATGTTGTAGCTATGAGTAAAAATACTACTCTTACGGATATTGCTATTTCCAACGAGCATTCCTTAAAAAGACTGATTCGGGCGATCGCGCTATCCTTCGATCAATTTTCTCTGATTTTAGTACGGTGTAATTACACGGAGTTGTGTAAGCAAGTATTAGATAATATTCGTTCGCAAACCAAAGATGTAAATTTGCGAGAAGTATTTCTGTCTCCTTCGACTAAGGCTTTACACACCACCATAGTCTCGGAACTATTTTTAGATATACCTGCTGTAAAAACAGATTGTTTGCCCACAGCAGTAATGGTATTTGGGTTAGAGTCTGTTACCAACTTAGAAGATTTACTCAGCGGTATTAACCAGGCACGAGATATATACGCCGATACTTTTTCTTTTCCGATAGTTTTGTGGCTCAAAGACGAAGTCGGGACATCACTTTCACGATTTGCACCCGATTTTAAAAGTTGGGCAGCAACCACAATTAAATTTGAAATGGCTGCTCCCGATTTAGTCACTCTTATCGAGCAGCAAACACAATCTTTATTCGACAAAGTTATAGAAGCAGGAGCGCAAAAGTTTTTATCAAACGAAGCTTTACTTTTAGATCCCAAATCCCAGCAGCGTCGAGAAATAGAATCAGCCCGCAACGACTTGCAGCGACTCTACCAAATCAAACTAGAACCGCAATTAGAAGCAAGTTTAGAATTTGTTCTCGGCCGCGATAACTACGTAAACGACAACATCGACAAAGCGTTATTACATTACCAACGCAGTCTAGAACTCTGGGAAGAAGAAATTAAAAGTAATTCTGTATCCTTAATAGGCAACAGGGAACAGGGAGTAGGGAATAGGCAACAGGGAGTAGGGAATAGGCAACAGGAATTTTCTCCCCATCTCCTTGTCTCCCCCTCTCCCCATCTCTCCCTCCCTTCTCTCATCCGTCAAGCAGTAGTCATGTTCCACCTGGCGCTGTGCTACCGACGTTTGGCGGATTTACAGCCTGCTGCCAATATCAGCTTCTGGCAAAATGCTTTGAATTGGTTTAAGCAATGTTTGGATATATTTGAAACGATAAACAGAAAAGATTTAAGCGCTAAATTTATTTATCCTGCTTGTGAAGTATTACAACGTTTGGAACAATGGGACGATTTATCGGAGTTAGCGACTTACTCTTTAGAATTACATCAATCATTCAATAACAAAACTTTAGTTGCTCAAGATTATGGATTTCTTTGTGTAGTAGCTGCTTCTAAATCTGATTGGGTAAAAGCTCATGAATTAGCTTCGACGGCACTTTCGATTGCAGAGGAAGTTCCAGAAGTATCTCGCTCGTCTGAAAGTTGGTATCTGCTATTGCTCGGACGTACTTTACGAAATTTGAGTGAATGGGATGAAGCTGTTAATACTTTGGAATGGGCAAAAGTAGTTTGTGAAGCTCAATACGAACCCTCTTTGTATCTAGAAATTGTTGAAGAATTGCGATCGCTTTATTTTAATGAGCGTCACGATTATTTAGAAGCTTTTAAGCTCAAACGAGAAAAAATTCAGATTGAGCATCAGTACGGATTTCGTGCTTTTATCGGCGCGAGTCAATTACAACCGCAGCGCTATAGAATAAATCCTGTTTTGCAACCGCAAAAAATCTCATCGACTCCGGATCAAGTTGCTCAAGAAATTGCTGCTTCGGGGAGACAGCGAGATGTGCATCATCTTCTGGAAAAAATGACTCGCGCTGACTGCAAACTTACGGTGGTTCATGGGCCATCAGGGGTTGGTAAAAGTTCAATTATCAAAGCGGGTTTGGTTCCAGCATTAAAACAGAATGCGATTGGGGAACGGATGGCTTTACCAATTGTTTTGTCTGTTTATACTGATTGGATAACAGCTTTAGGACGTAGTTTAAACCAGGTTATTGCTCGTACTTCTATATCTTTGGCGATAGAAATCACGGTTGATGTGATTTTAGAAAAACTAAAGTTATTAGCTGATAATAATTACACAATTATTTTGATTTTTGACCAGCTAGAAGAGTTTTTCTTTGTCAAACAAGATACGGCACAAAGAATTGAATTTTACAAGTTTTTCAATAAATGTCTGAATATTCCGTTTGTTAAAGTTATTCTTTCTTTGCGGGAAGATTATCTGCATTATTTATTAGAATTTGAGCGGTTAAGCTACTTAGAAACAAACGATTCTTACAATTTGGGAGTAATTAATAAAAATATTCTCGATAAAAATATTCGTTACTATTTGGGTAAATTTACTTGCCAAGATGCAAATAGTATTATCCATAGTCTTACAGAACGCTCTCATTATCAATTGAGCGAAGAATTAATTGATAAATTAGTTGAAGATTTGGCAGCAGAAACCTATCAAGTACATCCAATAGAATTACAAATTGTTGGCGCTCAATTAGAAACAGAAAATATTACTACATTAGGAGAATATCAGCGCAGCGGCGGTTCTGAGAAACTAGTTCAAAATTGGTTAGAAAAAGTTATTTATGATTGCGGTCAAGAAAACGAAGAATTAAGTTGGAAATTACTTTTTGAATTAACTGATGAAAAAGGTACGCGACCTCTTAAAACCAAGGCTGAATTAGTTACCGCTATTTTCACAGAAGAAGAAGCATATGATTCAGAAGGAAATACTCAAACAGATAATTTATTAATTGACATTAACCAAAATATTGATTCTGCTTTTTCTAAAGTATTAAAGCAACCCAAAAAGCAATATGAGGTAGGAAATAATAAAGAAATCGAAGAAGATTTTATGCATTCCTATAATGTTAGTACTTTAGAGCTAATATTAGAAATTCTTGTCGGAAGCGGTTTGGTGTTACGAGTACTTCAAGAGTCAGGAGAACGTTACCAGTTAGTTCACGATTATTTAGTCAAACCAATTCGCGTTCGCAATGATTATGGAATTGTTGCCGAATTAGAAAAAATCCGTTTTGAAAAAACAAAAGCAGAAGTTGCTCAGAAATTATCTCAGAAAAAGCTAAATTTAATACTTCAAAAGCGACTGCGGGAAGCACGTTTGGCTGGCTTTGCTTTAGCAGTTATGTCTACATCAATTGGCGGTTTGTGGTGGCAGGCGGATTTACAAAAGAAAGCTGCTATGAGCCAAAGTTTACGTGCCGAACGTAGTGAAAATAACTTTAAAATTGGTGCCTTAACTGCTGCTTCTGAAGCTTTGTTTGCTTCCAACAAAGAATTCGATGCTTTGGTTGAAAGTTTACGTGCTTGGAGAAAGATTAAAAGCGGACATGGAATTCAACCAGATACAAAAATGCGAGTTGTTACGGCTTTACAGCAAGCTGTTTACGGAGTCACGGAAGTTAACCGTTTAGAAGGACATAAAGATATTGTTTGGGATGTCAATTTTAGTCCCGATGGAAAATTATTAGCTTCGGGAAGTCGCGACAAAAGCGTCAAAATATGGCGTACCGATGGCAGTTTATTACAAACTTTAAAAGCACATAATGAAAGCATTACCAGTTTGACTTTTAGTTCTGATGGTAGTTTGCTCGCTTCTGCTAGTCGGGATAATACTGTAAAAATTTGGCGCAAAAATCCGGCAACGAGAAAATTTTATTCGCAACCTGTAACAACTTTAGGTCATCCCGATTGGGTTGATAAAGTTAGCTTTAGTCCCGATGGCAAGTTACTAGTTACTGGGAGTAAAGATCAAACTGTTAGAATTTGGCGCAGTGACGGTAAATTATTAAAAACTCTTGAGGGACATCAAGGTTGGATCAATTGGGTTACTTTTAGTCCTGACGGTCAGTTTATTGCTTCGGCGAGCGATGATAATACCGTAAAAATATGGAGTAGGGATGGCGCTTTATTAACTACTTTACCCGCACATGAAGAAGGAATAACTGTTGTTAATTTTAGTCCTGACGGTAAAAAATTAGCCTCTGCTGGTAGAAATGGGATTGTTAAACTTTGGCGACGCGAACAAAAAGATGGCGAAACCGGCTTCACATACCGTGCTTATAAAGATTTAGAGCAGCATAAAGGTATAGTTTGGAGTTTAAATTTTGACTCTGAAGGTAAAAAACTGGCTTCTGCTGGAGATGACAATACTATTAATTTAATTGATGTTAGTAGCGGTAAATTAATTAAAACTTTTAAAGGTCATAGTGATGCTGTAGTTAGCGTTTCATTCAGCCCCGATAATAAATTATTGGCTTCAGCAAGTTATGACAAAAGCGTCAAACTTTGGAGTTTAAATCCTCCTAAATTACCAGTCTTACAAGGTCATTCAGACCGGGTTTTAAGTGTTGCTTGGAGTCCCGATGGTAAAATTTTAGCTTCTAGCAGTCGCGACAATACCGTAAAGCTGTGGCAGCGAGAACCAAAAAATACTGGATTTGATACTCGTCTTTATAAAACTTTATTAGGGCATACCGATAAAGTCGCGAGCGTTAGTTTTCACCCCGATGGCGAAATCTTAGCATCAGCAAGCTACGATAAAACGATAAAACTTTGGCAGCGTGACGGACAATTAATTAAAACCCTTAAAGGACATAATGACAGCGTAACGAGTATTAGTTTCAGTGGCGATGGAAAATTGCTAGCATCTGCCAGTAAGGATAAAACTGTAAAATTATGGAACCTAAAAGGTAAACTGGTTAAAACTTTAAAAGGTCATCAAGGAAGGGTGAATAGCGTCCGTTTTAGTACTGACAAGCATTCTCAAGCTTTAGCTTCAGGTTCCGACGACCAAACGGTAAAACTTTGGCAACGAGATGGTGTGTTATTAAAAACATTTTTGCCTCATTCCGGCTGGGTATTAGGTGTTAGCTTTAGCCCTAGCGATAATTTGCTTGCTTCTGCCAGTTGGGACAATACTGTAAGATTATGGCGTTGGGATGGCACTTTATTAAAAACTTTATTGAAAGGCTATGGCGATAGCGTTAGTAACGTTACCTTTAGCCCCAATGGAGAAATTTTGGCTGCTGCTAGTTGGGATAGCACTGTCAAACTTTGGAGTACTGAAGGTAAATTAATCAAAACCCTTAACGAACATCACGCTCCCGTACTAGACGTTAGCTTCAGCCCGGATGGTCAAACTTTAGCTTCCGCTAGCGACGATAATACAATAGTTCTATGGAATTTAGACCTCAAAAACTTATTAGTAAAAGGTTGTCACTGGGTAGGTGATTATCTCAAATACAATCGCAATGTCGAAAATCGCGATCGCAATCTTTGTCAAGGTATTAGTTAAGGGAGTAGGGAGTAGGGAGTTAGGCAACGGATGGAGTTAGGAGTTAGGCAACGGATGGAGTTAGGCAACGGATGGAGTTAGGCAACGGATGGAGTTAGACAACGGATGGAGTTAGGCAACGGATGGAGTTAGGCAACGGATGGAGTGAGGAGTGAGGAGTAGTAGCAGTAGTTAATTATAGGTAACGCAAGAGAAGATGATATTGGCTCTTACTTGAAAAGCAAAGTATTTAAAATTTCTAAAAGCCTTTAAATTTTCCCAACTCCCAACTCCCAACTCCCTACTCCCAACTCCCTACTCCCAACTCCCTAACACCAACTCCCTACTCCCAACTCTTAACTCCTAACTCCTAACTCTTAACTCCCTACTCCCTACTCCCTACTCCCTACTC
>CAYMZW010000148.1:0-14351 GCA_964395005.1 uncultured Rivularia sp. | reverse complement strand
CAAATAAATAATGAGAGCGATAATCCTATCAAAGTTGCTAAAAGTAAACAAGGATTGATGCTAGAACAAAAAGTAAAGTTTAATGTCCTTAGTATTGTTCGTGCAAGCAACGAAATATCGATTTCATCATTAATGAATTAGTTTGGTAACGATCCGAGGCAGGTAGATTGCTTGCCGACTTAAGATAAACTCTGGCATTGCTTTTATCAATCGGTTGGTAGAAGTAAATTTTATAAATTTATTTGAGGGATTTACTGTTAAGCAAATAACGGTTTACCACTTTTTCTCTCGCCATAAGCATTTAATTCCATATCACAATTCTTTTCATCAAATACTTCAGGAGAAAACATATGCCAAAGTACTTGAAAATATGGCATTAAAGTATTAGCTTGTTCGGTATTGAGGCGCTCGCTAATTACAATTCCTAATAAATGCAACATTTGGCGAATTATTTCCCAACTTACTTTTAAAGTTGGATAAAGCATCACACACAGGGGAAACAATTCTTGCTGAATCGCAGAAATATTTCCTTCTAAAGTACATACCCATAAGTAGATTTGAAAAATTTCTACATCACGGATACTGGAAGTAATCACTTTCTTATGATTCAGGTTGCCTGAATATGAACGGTAAGTCGGATAGAGCTTAATTACTTTTTGAGTAATACTTTTAGCAATGTCAGTACTAATAGGCAATAGATGCTGTACGACACTCAAAGCTAAAGAATCGTATTCATGTTTAGCTGCTGCGGTGTAGGCACGCTGCAACGGCATATATAAATGGTCATCAATTACCTTAAAGTAATTGTTAAGTAATTTTTGTTCGGTGAGAGAAAGTGACTGCAACAGCATTTGGCTGGTGAAGTGAAACTGCATACTTGCAAAGCCGATTACTTTAGGATCTTGTTGGGTATATTTCCGTCTTAAGGCTCCTAAAGGAGAACTAATCGCTTTTGTTAACTGATTGGGAGCAAGCTGTTCGGTATATCTTAGAGAAACATCGGACGATAGGGATTCCTCTTTAGCTAGTAATTTAACTACCATAGATGGCTTGCGTGGTGGCGCAAAATTTGTGTAAACATCTAAAGCTTTTTCATAGATTTTGAAAGAATCCTCTGTTATTTCCCAAGGATCGATCAATTCAGGTTTAATACGATGTCTTTTTACCTCTTTAGATAGTAATTTTTCAGTTTTGTTCCAAGCCTGTAGGCTAACACTTCGCATCGATCCTCTAAGTTTTTGCGCTGTTATTTCTCGTCCGGCTTGAGACATGAATCTGTCTAATTCTTGGGCATCAGAAGATTCACCATCGTGGAAATCAACATCAATATTCTGCAATTTTTTTTTCGCCCATTGCAGTCCTAATGATTCAACAGTGCCATTATTAATTGGCTTTTTATATGAATTTAAATTCTTTAAGTATTTGTACATATGAATAAATATTTATAAACATATTTTCTATAAAACTATCAATTTACTGTCTCGATTGTATATCTATTTTTTTTAAATACATTCACTCTTTACTTAATCTTTATTGAATTAAAAAAATATTTGACGTTTATTTTATTTATGAAGTAATTACACTAATTATGTAAACTCTTTAAATTAGATCGAGAGGTAAAAGTTCTTAGATTAGAACTCATTATTATATATTAATAAAAAATATTTCAACTAAAATTAAATAGTATCTTTGGTAAAATTGGCTAAATATTTAAACGATACACTCATATTTCATAATATATACGCATAGATAATACGATTATAATCACTACAATCGAGAACACAATCCCAAATATAGTTTTTGTTCAAATAACCATAAAAATTGATTCTGCTGTTACAAATTATCTATTAATATAATTTTTTAATATCAATCGGAATTTATATTCTTAACTTTAAATATTTTCCAATTATTATGAATGTTTTTTGAAAAAATCTAAAATTATTAGCATAAAGGTTTTTTGCCGATTGGACAATCGTAAATACCTTTGCAAATTCTATTTTTAGGCAATACACAAAGCCCAATCGCAAGCGGTATAAATTAGTTGCGACTTTTACAATAATAAAAAAAATCTAAATTAGAACTGAGGCATCAATTGAAGCGTACCAACACCTAATTCCTTGGGTGATAAATAGCGTGCCTCAAACAAAGCCATCATATCTCGTAACTGCGGATTTCCGCGAGAAGCTCCCGTTAATCCTTTGGCAATGATTAAACCGCAATATCCTTTAGTATTTTTACAGCGTTGATTCCACTTTTTTCTGGCTTCGACGTGATCTGGATCGTCATCTTCAAATTCACCGAAGAGAAATAGCTCTTGATTTTGAGTTTGTAATAAACCAAGATCGTAATAAGTGCCATCAAAAGGATCTGCACCAGGATTAAAGCAAATTGCACTAAGTCCACCGTCTTTTTCAATACATTCAATTATAGTTTTTGCCTTTGGACGAGAAGTTTGAACTAATATTACTGGTAAACCTTCGCCAGCTTGTGCTACTTCACCGACTTTATGATACTTGGATGTTTCCTGTAGATATTCTGACATCTCCCAGGAAATCATACCCAGACTCAGGAAAGAGTCTTCCGGTATTAAATCATCCCTCAACGAAAGACTTGCGTTTGAAGGATTGAACATAATTTCCTCATCATCCTCAAAGCTTGACATTTCCTCTAATTCCGAGGCTAACTGCGTTTGAGTAGCGACAGTAACTGATACTGATTTGGCTGTTGATTCCTCATCGGAAGGTAAAGAGATTCGATAACGATGGCTCAAGGATGGAAACAAGCCATTGTTTAACTTGACACGTTGATCGCGAATAAAGCGATATAAAGCAGAATAAGCTACTAAGGAAATCAAAGCTTCTTCTTCATATAAAATAGAGCGCACACCTTCAAGAGGATGAATATTGCCAAAAGTTGGGTTGATTTCTGATAGCGGGTAATCTGCTAAATCGGTCAATATATCTTCTTCTCCATCAACAGTTGTCGCACGTTCAAACGTCAAAAATAAACAATCTTGTTGAAGAAAAGCTTCTTCTAAATATTCTTGTGAAGAATCTTCTTTTAAGACGGTGGCACGAAAAAACTTCAGAGATTCTTCTGAACGATAAAGTAAAATTCCATACTCCATACCAAGCATACCCATTACTGAAGCATACAGGGTACCAATATCCCATTTATTAATTTCTATCGATAAAATCTGCTGTTCTTCTAAAAATTCCCAAGGTGCTAACTTCCAAATAGCAAAAGCTTTATTTCTTAATAAACTAGCGTATTGCGGAGGTAGATCGGGAATTTGATTTTCAATAACTTCTGAAAAACCGCGAAACAGTTCATCAATTAAAGGTAGTTCAGGTATGCGATCGATAACAATATCGACATCTTGCAATACCCCGCGTAAATAAAATTGAATTTCCCTATCTTGGACTACAATTTTTTGAGGGCGTGCTGGTTTTGCCGGACTTTGCGGACTTTCTATTGCTCGGATCAACGTGCGAACAACCGCTTCTGGACCTGCTTGAGAATTCACAACATCCATAGAGCGCACAATTCCTTCCGATGCATCAACCCAAAGAATACATTCGTTTTGATCTTGTGAATCTTCCCCGCTCGTGGATGATAAAAATGGACGGCGATCGCCTTCCCATACAGAAGGAATTTGAGGTAATTTCTTCAAACGACGAATGGTAGAGCGACTTAAACTTGTCATAGAGTAGATTTTTAACTTGAACGCATTCTGTGCAAATTTTATTTTTTGAAGAATAAAGCAATTGTAAAAATTTATTCTCCTATATTAAAAAACTTGAAGACGTTGCCTTCTCGAAAAGCTGAACCGCAAAAATAGTTATATATATATGGCTATCGTTGTTCAATTCTAGAATAAAAACACACACAGATACTGCAATAATTATTCTATCTGCCCATTTATAAATTAAAGAAAAAATTAAACTATTACATAAACTGTTGATTTACAATACTTTTTAATCAGAATTTAAACATTTATTAGCTTTGTTAATGTCGTTAGAATGAATACAAGAACAAAAAATGGCAATCGCGAACTGTCGATGGAACTACACTACTGTTATAGTTCCTGGTTACTATTCATCTGAGGAACCGTATTCGCGATCGCCAAACCAATATATTGGAGTATAAAACCGCATGACACAAGCAACTGAACAATCAAAGAAAGGAATTCTATTGAGCGAAGCCGCATTGCAACAAGTTAAATTATTGCAAGAGCAGCAAGGCAAGGAACTCTGCTTGCGGGTTGGAGTACGTCAAGGTGGCTGTTCTGGAATGTCTTACATGATGGACTTTGAAGACTCCAGTAAAATTAGCGATAATGATGACACCTTTGATTACGATGGCTTTAAAATAGTTTGCGACCGTAAAAGTTTATTATATCTTTATGGTTTGATGCTTGATTATAGCAATTCGTTAATTGGCGGAGGGTTCCAGTTTACCAATCCCAACGCAAACACCACTTGTGGTTGTGGTAAATCTTTTGGTGTTTAAGGAAAATTTTTAGAAGTCCTTTGTGTTTTTTCGTAAATAGTTATTAAATACAAAGGACTTTTAAGAAGAAGAATGATTTTTGTTTTACTATGACTCAAACAGTTGAATCTATATTTGACGAAGCTCTGGAACGTTATAAATCTGGAACCGATGCAGCCGAATTGATTCCAGTTTTCAAAGACATTTGCGATCGCGCACCTCAAAATAGTGCTGCGTGGACTTGTTTATCTTGGCTGTATATGCTCTCGGACAAACCGAAGCTTGCTTCTAAAGCCGCACAAAAGGCTGTAAAGTTAAACCCTCAAGATCCTCAAGCAAGAGTTAATCTGGCTACAGCCATGTTGGAAACAGGTCAAAAAGGCTTGCGGGATCATATAGAGGTTGCTTCACAGTTGATGATGGTTAATGAAGAATGGCAAGAGGAAATTAAGAATAGTATTGAAGACGGTTTAACTAGAAAGCCAGACTGGAAAAGTTTGGCAAAAGTTAAGAATTGGCTATTCTAATTTAGGTAAAACAAGATTTGCTTTTATCTGTTAATTACCCCGGATTATAAATCCGGGGCTTCAAGTTCAATTATTTAAATTCAATATAAGAGGATGTTTTAAAAGTTTCCGGCGGTTAAAACCGCTACTACACCTCGCATTGTCCACCTCCGTGGACTAGTTAGTTTTAAACCTACGCAGGTAGGTTTTGTTTGTATAGCCGCGACTTACAGTCGCCAGATTTGGTATGAAATCTGACTTTAAAAAAATCCTCTAAGTTCCAATTCCTAATTCCTTAGCTCCCAACATTAATTCACAAATCAAAACGGATTTCTATATGAAAGATAAATTATTAAATTTACTTAACACAGTTTTAGTCGCTGATGTTTTTCTAGTGTTAATCAGCTTTGGCTGGTTTGCTGTAGCAGTAATTGGTCGTAGTACTGGAATACCACTTGGTTTGGATTTATGGTACAAGCTATGGGAACCTCTATTTACTCCAGCAATAGGGGTTTTAATGGCTGGTGCGCTTCTCAGTGGTATTATTAGCTGGATTTCTCGTAAATTAGAAGTTCGCCAGTAGTATATTTTCGAGGGTTTGTAGTTGGGAATGCGCGTCCTAAATCCGAGAACTAAAGTTCTTACTACTAACATTGAGCAATTCAAAATCATTTCAGGATTTCTTCCAAAGCTGGCTTTAATTCAGAGTAATTGTATTTAAAACCACTTTCCAAAGTGCGTTGAGGTGAAACTTTTTGACCTTCTAAAACAACTACGGCACCATCACCTAACATCGCTTCAATTGCGAAAGCTGGAACGGGTAGCCAGGAAGGACGATTCATCACTTCACCCATTTTTGCCGATAATTCTGCCATGCGAACGGGATAAGGAGCAGTAGCATTATATACACCTGACATTTCTGGTGTAGTTAGAGCTTGCAATATTAAACTGACTATATCGTCTACGTGAATCCACGAAAACCACTGTTTGCCACTACCTATAGGGCCACCTGCAAACAGCTTGAATGGGGTAATCATTTTACCGAGCGCACCACCCATTCCCAGCACAATGCCGAATCGCAAAATTACCAATCTTACATTGCTATCTGTAACTTTCTGGGCTTCTGCTTCCCAATCCTGACAAACTTGAGCCAGAAAATCGTTACCAGAAGGACTGTTTTCATTAAAGGTGGCGGTTTCGCTGGTACCGTAATAACCAACCGCAGAAGCATTTACCAATACCTTCGGTTTTGTTGGACTTTTAGCAATAGCTTCAACAATTTTTTGAGTAGTTAGCTTACGACTATTAAGAATTTCCTGTTTGCGTTCGGTTGTCCAACGCCCTTCACTAATAGGTGTTCCCGCAAGATTAACTATGCCATCTGTATCAGCAATCTCATTTTGCCAAGAACCTGAATCTGTCGGCGTATAAGCGATAATTTCCACATCAGGATAAGCTGAGGCTGGGAAAAGCCTTCGAGCGCGTTCCGTATTGCGGGTTAATACCTGTATTTTCGTACCTTGCTTTTGCAGTCTTTCTAGCAAACGACTACCGACAAATCCCGTTGCTCCAGTAATTGCGACTTTCATCTTTTATTTCCTGCACCAAACCACTATTTTACAGGGTTTGATAACTATTAACTAAATGCCCGGAAGAAAAATTAGATACAGCTTCCACAAGAAAAATTTTATTAACAAGTATTATTGGTGAATGAATTATATTTACTTGAATTTAGAGTAGTTAGGTATTATAAGATGGACAAATTATTATAAGGCGTGGGGCTACTATGGCTCGCTATACCTGTTCATATATTGTTTCTCTTCCCATAGATCATTTGCAACCGCTGCTAATAGAGCTTTTACAAGAATGCAATTTAGATGTGCAATATTATACGTCTGATTATATTCTGGCACGAGAGGTTCCTGGTAGCGTTCCTTTTTCAAAATTTGTCACCATAGAGGTACTAATTGATAAAAGCACGGCAACTGAAACAGAAACCAAAATGAATTTAGTATTTAAAAATGAGGAATTACCACTTCAAGTTGATAATCATTGCCGACAAGTTTTTGAAATTATGAAGCAAGTAATTCAGGATTGTCGTCACTGGCATTTAACTGAGACTCTTGCGGGATAAGAAAATTCTTTGATTGTTTGGGCACTGGTTGCGGCTGGATACAATATTTAATTCGCCGCAACAAATTGGCATTGTTTTTAATAATAGTAATAATTAGAAAAGAAAAAATCGAGAATCAAAAGTAAGCGGAAAAGACTTTGTTAGCTAGGTTGCCAAATAATAGATGCCTGAATTATTAAAAATTAGCATTTTGCAAAAGTGTCACAGGACTTACGTAGCGACAACGGGAAATATAGTGTTCCACACATTGAGATCCCCCCAACCCCCCTTAAAAAGGGGGGCTTTGCGTAAGTTCTGTTATTAAAATTAGCATTTTGCACAACTACCAGAAACCCGGTTTCTATTCACATAAACATAATTTTTAGTTATGCAATAGCAAGAAACCGGGTTTGTGTAAACTTGTTAAGAAAAGTAGTGCATTCGAGTAAATCAAAAAAGCAGAAAGTTATTTTTTTACTTTCCTTTACCCAGCAATTTCGGGTTCTGTGAAAAATAAATTTTTGTAAATGCAGTAATTTGTTTGGGAGGAGAATATGGCATCAGAAGTGCCTAAAAAATTCCCCTCCGAGAGTTAGGGGCAACTTTCTAATCTTCAGTATCTTCAGTCATACTAGGATTTATTAAAGTGATGTCATATTCGCTAGCATCTGTTTGCCCTGTTTGAGTTACATCCCTTTGAAGCAGGTAATAAATAGCCCGTACTTGCGGCCCGAATACAACCTCATCCTCATTTTTTAAATCGTGGGCTGGTATTTTACTACGTCCATTAATCATTAAACCATTGGAACTAGGTTTACCTTTGACATCGCCATCTACAATACGGTAATAGAATCGCTTTTCATTATCACCATCTCTTGGTAGTTTTACTAGTGTTGCATGACGACGCGAGACAAATTGCGATACTAAATGAATATCGCAATCACGATCTCTACCAATAGAATAAAGAGAATTTTCCAAACAAAATTCTTTACGTCCTTGGTCGTCTTCTATAATCAATATATGAGTTTCGCTCGATTGTATTCCCATAGACTTATTATTGCTACAATCGGTTGAACTGTCCGCAATCAGGATTCGGTTGGTATAGTTTGTTGCCATTATCGAATCATTCCTCAGTGGTCAGAAGCTGCTATCTATAAAATCGATTTCGATCGATTAGTAAAATTGAAATGTTTTACTATGGATGTTTAAGCAGCAATTTAGATAGCGTTCCCACAATATATGTGAGAAACGTAACACAATACTACTGACTTAGTTTAACCTGAGATGAGCTAAACGAATATTTCTGATAGCAAATAATACCTCTAAAGGAGGATTTTAGTCATCAAAGGCAAATCTTCTTAACAAAAGCGAGTTGGTAACTACGCTAACGGAACTAAAGGCCATTAGAGCAGCAGCGCCTCCGGGATTCAGAATAAAACCGAGGCTCGGTAATAATACACCAGCGGCTAAAGGAATTCCGAATATATTGTATGCGAATGCCCAAAATAAATTTTGACGGATTTTATTGAAGGTAGCTCGACTAAGAGCAATAGCTTCTACAACATCTTTTAATCGATCTCTCATTAGCACAATTTCGGCAGCTTCCATCGCCACATCGGTTCCCGAATGCAGAGAAATACCTACATCTGCTTGAGATAAAGCTGGTGCATCATTGATCCCGTCTCCTACCATTGCTACTAAAGATTTGGGATCGGTATTTTGCAATGATTCGATTACTGCTGCTTTTTTCGCTGGAGGAATACCTGCTATGGTATCTGAGGTTCTTAATCCTAATTGTTGTGCTGTAGCTAAAGCCGCTTCTTGGGTATCGCCACTAAGTAAGATTATTCGTAACCCTAAAGAACGAAGTTTTTCTACAGTTGAACGGGCATCTTCTCGTATAGTATCTTGAACGGCAATCAATCCGATTAAAGTACCGTTACTTGCTACACCGACTACTGTTTTACCAGCTAATCGTAAATCTTGAAATTGTTTTTGAATGGTTTCATTTATGTCAACGCCATTCAAATTTAGCCATTCCCAATTGCCTAATAGTACTGTATTTCCTTTAACTACAGCAGAAACACCAAATCCTGGTTCTGTATGGAAATCGGTAGCTGCACTTATAGATAAATTTTGTTCCGCTGCTGAGGCTAGAATTGCTTTTGCTAAAGGATGTTGGCTGCCGCTTTCTACTGCTGCTGCTATTTCAATTAAAGAGGTAGCTGTACTTTCTTCGGATATAGGAATGCAGTCAGTTACAGTGGGATTACCAGTAGTTAAAGTACCAGTTTTATCAAAGACTATTGTTTTTAATTGATGTACCTTTTCTAAAACATCGCCGCCTTTAATTAATAAACCCCGTTCCGCACCAATCGCAGTTCCCACTAAAATTGCTGTGGGAGTAGCAAGCCCTAAAGCACAAGGGCAAGCAACAACCATTACGGCGATCGCCAACTTCAAACTAATTAAAATTGGAGAGTAATGGGTTGGAGTTTGTGAGTGGAGGTAGCCGGTTAAGTGCTGCGAATGTGGTGAAGAGTTAAGTACTGTTGATGCTGCGATATCATGCCAGACGTGAGTGCCGATAAAATACCAAAATACAAATGTAAGTAAAGCGGTAGTTAATACACCGTAGGTAAAGTAACCGGCTACTGTATCGGCTAATCTTTGAACTGGTGCTTTACGAATTTGTGCTGATTCTACTAAACCGACAATTTTCGCTACTGTTGTGTCGCTTCCAGTACGGGTTGCTTGGATGATAATAGCTCCCGATTGATTGATGGTTCCCGCACTTACGCTATCTTCCACCTGTTTAAAAACTGGTGCTGATTCTCCAGTAAGCATCGACTCATCAACGGTTGTTTTCCCTTCTACTAGTTCCCCATCAACGGGAATTTTGTCTCCCGGAAGTACCTGTAACCATTCGCCAATACGAACTTGTTCGGCCGGTATTTCAACAATTTCCGCTGCTTGAGCATTGTTGTTATTTCGATCGGGCTTGGCTATTAATCTGGCGAGAGACGGCGTTAAGGATAATAATTCTTGAAATGAAGCAGAAGCGCGATTTCTAGCTCGTTTCTCTAAAGTACGCCCTAACAGGATAAATCCCAATATCATTACGGGTTCATCAAAGAAACATTCCCAACCTAATTGGGGAAATAGTAACGCGACTACGCTAGCAACATATGCACTAACCGTTCCTAAAGCAACTAAAGTGTTCATGTTGGGGGCATTTCGGCGCAAGCCCAACCAACCATCTATTAAAATAGAACGACCTGGTATTAATATTGCAATTGTCGCTAATCCAAAGTGAAACCAGATATTTTGCAAAACCGGCAGCTTTAAGCCAGTAATATGACTCAAATGTCCGATCCCTGAAAATACCAGTAGCAATACAGCAATTGTCAACTGTCTTTGGGCCGATTGCATTTCCTGTTGCTTTTTCTCTTCAGCTTCCTTCAAAGCTTCAGCGCTTCGATTTCCAAAAGCCTTGCGAGGTTTGCTAGGAAATCCTGCCGCAGTCAATTCCTTAACTAAAGCATCAACATCTATAGTAAATTCCTCCGAGTTTACCACTGCTACCCCAGTTGCTAGGTTCACACAGGCATTATCAACTCCTGGGAATTGGGTTAATTGTTTTTCTACCGCTTTTACGCAGCCAGCACATTTCATTCCCTCAACATCAAGGGTAATTTTGTTTTCGATTGCTGCTGGAGTTTCGGTTTTGTTTTTGTTCGGTACCAGTTGCATGAAAAATGTTCGATTTCGCTATAAAAACAAAAATGCCATTCACGGGACGTAAAATTATTTTTGCCCCTACTTTGAGGGTAAGCGAAATATTGACTTATGACCGAATATCTTAGCAATAAACTTTTTTATAACTCGATTTTTCTAATTCGATTTTTAACTGAATCCTTTGTCTCTATTCCAACGCAGATAAGTAAAGTAAATAACTAAACTTAACTGTATTGGAAACAGCGCAGCTTGACTTTTTAAGAACGGATTTATTGACAAGCTCGACATTGCCAAGAAGTAACCCATACCTAAGCAGGTAAGTAGTATAAATGTGATATTTTTACGTTTGAACATCAGCCCGTACCAGATATAAATATTATGTTGTTTATTTAGATGTATTCGATAGATAATTTAAAATAACAATTTGATTTATTTTTTAAATTATTGATAAGTATATGCAGATTCTAATCAGATAATTTAACTATACAATTATTTTTTAACCACTTATTTATTTGTAACAATAAATATCGGTGAATTAAAGAATAATTTAAAAATCATAGCCGTATACTTTGAGTTATATCTTAAATATCTAAACTTACAACGCCGGATCGAATTTAGGAATCGACTTCAAATCAGATAAAAATATAGATAAAGCTAATATTACAAATACAACAATTACGCACCCTTAATAATTGTGAAAAATAAAAGCTTTCCGATCTTTGTATATGATTCTAAAACCAACCTTGCTTGTCTATGAAGTAAGTACTTACGAAATCATTATGATCTTTATTCAAGTAAATCATTCCTTCAATTAGACCTACAAGCTGCATAATTATAAAAGCTAAGCCGTAAGTAAAATAACCACCTACCAAAGAAATAATTAAGGTAATTAAACCTTCTGGGGCATACCCAAGAACAAACTTATGAATACCGAATCCTCCGAAAATAATTCCGCAGTAACCAGCTAGTAATTGCTTAGTAGCGTGAGAGGGAGTGAGTTTTGCCATATTGCTGCTCCTTAAGAATAAAAATATAAATTTAATAACCTTAATTTGATAGCAGTATCAGTCAATAATGTTTTACTGCTAACTAGTAAAATTACTGATGCCTAAAGTCGATAAACCACACTGTCAGACAGATCCAACGATGTTTTGGCTTTACCTGGGTTTAAATAACTAATATTTTTGCGGTATGTATTGATTTCAGCGAATTTAAAATCGCTGTATTCTGTCATTTCATGACAGACAATATTTGGTTGATAATTAATTGCAATATTCTGTTTTACAAGTCCTTTATTATTAATTCCGGACTAATTCAAAACGCTACAACTACACAGATACGGCATCTCCGCAGCTTTTACAAATAAAATAACTTTGTACAGTTAGATGCATGGAAACAGAACTGAGTATATTGTGCATTCTCGCTCTGAAATACTATTGATTTAAGTAGAAATGCCCCGTCATATTTTCAATCTTAAAATAATTGAAAATTGTCAGCATCCCTACAAGGGCTGAAACTAATTAATAACTTCTATATACTTACTTAAATAATCAGTTATATATATAACATAACCTTTAAGTTCGATATCGTGTTAAGCATTTATGCTTTCTACGAAAAATTATCTACACCCACTATAGTGAATACTGATGGAAAAATTATTACACATAATTAATACAGATTTTTTTTATTTTGGCAACAGTATAAGTGAGTGTCAATTAGTACTACTACCTAAAAGAAACAAACTAAGCAATGTGCCACTATTCCAAAGGCTGTGGAGAAGCATGGGAGCAAGAAGATTGCGCGATCGCGAATAAACCACTCCAAGCACGATCCCCAGTACTGTAAGAGGTAAAACTTCAGATAAACTCAGATGTACGGCAGCAAACAAAAAGCTCGAAACAAGTATCGATCCCCACACTGGTAAGTACCGAGTTAGAGAAGGCAGCAAAAATCCACGGAATAAAAATTCCTCAAATAATGGTGCGGCGATCGCAGCTGTAGAGAAAAATATCAATAATGCAACATTATCTTGACTTTCCAACACTGTTTGTAATAGGGGATTACTGCCACCTTGCCCTTGCCAAAGTTGTTGATTAATCAAAGAAACAACGATAAAAATCGGTATTACCGCGCAATAACCGCCAATTCCCCAAAGCAACCAGCCATCGACTAAGCGAAAGCGAAACCAATCTTCTTCAAGAGGTAGAAATTGCTTGATAGACAAATACAAAACTAATAAAGAGCCACTGGCTAGAAGGATATAGCGAAGTAAGATGTATAGTGCTTGAAGTCTGACGTTTTCACTCGCAGACGGTAGAGGAAGAAACTGCCAAGCTAACGGTATAAGTAATTGCCCCATTAAGAAAAAGCCGACAACAAAAACCTGCAAAATCGTTTCACCATCCCAGGGAGTTATCCAGCTAACTTCAGCATTTCTAGCTAGTAGCGCTTCTTTTCTTTTGATTATCCACTGTGCGAAAGTGAAAATAAGCAATACTATACCAATAAAGCCTCCTAATACAGGAAGAATAGCTATAGCAGTTAATTTGAGTAAAGCTTTTTCTGCTGCTTGTTGTCGAATAACTTTAAGATTATTTAAAGATTCTGAGTTTCCTTGAAGTTGATATATTTTTTCTAAAGCGCTATAGCGAAACCAACCTTTAAGATTATCTTTAATTAATAATTCTGCCTCTTCTGAAACACGAATAGACTTTCCCCAAAGCCCAATTAAAGTTTGACTTGTTTGGCGAAGCTGAGGATTTATGCTTGAATTTTTTTGTATCTGCTGCCAAGTTTCGATAGCTGTATCGCTGTTACCTTGACGCGCTTGAATAATTCCTATACGTAAATTTAATTGTGCTATAGAGCCTTGTAATCGATTAGAAGTTTGCTCTAATTCTTTCTGCTTAACTAATGAAGAGACATTATCAGCAGGAGGAATATCCGATTCGGATTTCGACGTAGGAATAACATCAGTTGATTCCGAGCGTAACTGCGCCAATTGGCTTTGAGCCTTTTTAAAATTACTTTCCGCTGACGTGCGAGCTTCTTCGTATTGCTTCAATGCGCCATCAAGAGGCTTTACGCCAAGTATGGCTTTTTTCGTACTTTGCAAATTTTCGTTGTCATCTGAAGGTTGCCATTCAGTTGCTAGCAATACAATATTAGTTTGGTATAACTCCAACTCACTTTGAAATTGAGGCTTATTCAAGCTTCCTATCAAAGCAGAGCCAGAAAATAAAATAGTTACTAAGGTAAGTACAAATAAAAATATCCGCTTAAGTGTCATCTATCCCTCTTAATTAACAGCCTTCCTCTGGGAATTATCGCATTCACACTCCCCAGAAGACATATTTTGTTAGAAAAGCATAGGATATTTTAATTTTTAGATGGAAGATAGGGAAATGAGCTAAAACAAATAACTTCTAACTCCCAACTCCATCCGTTGCCCAACTCCATCCGTTGCCCAACTCCATCCGTTACCTAACTTCATCCGTTGCCCA
>CAYMZW010000147.1:0-14378 GCA_964395005.1 uncultured Rivularia sp. | reverse complement strand
TATAAGCATGACGCTGTATAATTTTCGGCTTATTTTCTAATGCTTGAATTACCAACTCTAAACCAGCTTCTTGATAGTTAAGAGCATCGGTAAGGGCTGCCAATTTTACGTCAACTACCGGATTCGACAATCTACGCTTTACACCCTCAATTCCACCTAACACCGCACTATGAATCGGAGGTGGAGATTGCCCCCCCAATACAGCATCATATTTTCCTGGTTGTTGATTCTCTGCCATGACATTTATATGTAAATATCTAAACCACTGCTATTATTCCCATAAATAGCGATAGGCTAAACACACAGCGCAATTAACTCTGCTAGCCATTCACAATTTAATCTTAAAAAATATCATAGTACATTAGTTCTATATTGAAAACCCCTGTGTAGAGAGAGCAGGTAGAAAGAGTAGAGGGAAAATAATTTCCAATGCCCAATTATCCATTACCTATTCCTTAGAAATAAACTTATCTTAATCAAAGTTTTACCCGTATTTTTTACGGGATTATGTAAAAAAAATGAACAATCTCGAATAAGTCTCTGTTAGTGATAGGATGATACCTCGATGTTTATTCTTTGAGATAAATCATGGCTAAGAATACGCTTCGTAATCTGTTGATTGGTGCGGGTGTCGCTGCTGCTGGTGCAATTGGAACCAAAAAAGCTGTAGACTACTTCAAGAATCGTGGAAAAGAAGAAGCCCCACCAGAAAGTGAACCTGATGCTGAAGCTCCCGCAGAAGATGAAGTTGCTTTTGCTTCTGTTGAAGAAAGTTCCGTTCAAGGCTTTTTAGATGCAAGTTTTGGTGATGCTGGCCGTTACGTACCCAATCGAGCGCCGAAGATTTTTGAATATCAAGGCGAACAGTATATGGTGATTTGGGCTTACGACAATAAGCAACAGAAAAATCAGATGATGGCTTTCAAGTATACTGATGCTGGCCGTAAAATGGTTGCGAGTGTTGGATATACCAATGACAAAACTGATTACAATCTCAGTTTAGATCCAACACCTTTCGCCGTTGAAGTTAATGGTGATAAGCTGCAATCCGGACAGTCTACAACTGCTGGTACTAGTGATGTAGATTTTGTTCTAGCTTAACGAGCATTGGTTTAAAATTAAATTTTTTCGATAATATTCGACAAGAAAGGGTTGCAATAACTGCGCCCTTTTTTATTTTGATGAGAAATTTTTGATTATAGTAATTTCGGAATTAATCCATATGACTAATATAGCTAATAAATTCTATAGGACTTAATATAGCCCCCTTAATAAAGGGGGGTTGGGGGGATCTCAAATGTATAGAACACTATATTTCCTATTATTGCTACGTAAATCCTATTCTAAAATCTTTATAAGTATTTACTTTCTCAGTCTATCGTTAGAGAAATAATTTAAGAAATGTTTAAAATATTCCTTCTAAAGAAGGAGCAATTTCTATCGCTCCAAGCGTTAAATTTTAATCAGTGAATAAAATAATTGTAAAAGTGTCAAGGGCTGGCGATGTAAAAGCTTAATTGATACTAGTTTATTGATAGCAAATCGTTAAATACTGCACGTAAATATTTTTTGTGTAGGTTAGTTTATATGTTTAACAGCTTAACAGGTTTGCAAATGGAATACACCATTTTCTTGTTGTTATTGTTGCTGTTTATCCGTTACTTACCCTTAACGCTTTTACTATTTGAGTAAGTTTAAAACAAAAAAAGAGGAGAACACATGGCTAATAATCCAATCGAAAATATCATTCCAGATCAACCCCCTGTAACTCAGAAAAAATCTGACGCTCACGTTCTTAAATCTCGTTTGGAGTGGGGTGAGCCTGCATTTACCATTCTTGATGTGCGCGATCGCCAAACCTACAATGAAGGCCACATCATGGGCGCATTACCAATGTCTATGGATGGTTTGGGAGATGCAGCAGCCAAAAGCTTAGCTAAAAGCCGCGATATTTACATTTATGGCGGTAGCGATCAAGAAACAACCCAAGCTGCACAAGCTTTAAGAAGCGCTGGTTTTGAAAATGTATCCGAACTTAAGGGTGGACTTGCTGCATGGAAAGCAATCGGTGGTCCTACTGAAGGTATTGTAGAATCCAGAACCCCTGTTGGAAAAGATGATATGAATGTCGTCGATCGAATGAAAGATCAAGCAGCAAATATGGATAAATAGAACGATTTCGGATTTAATGGTTCGCGGTGAGGACTTTAGCCCAAATAATCCTTAAATTGAGGACTAAAGTCCTTGCTACGAACCTTAATGCTCAAATAAACCTTGAAACTGCAATAAATCCAACTGCACTATTGTCGGCAAGCATTTAAAACAATCTTGGGCTAATTCCAATCTCTCCTCACGTTCGAGCATTGCTATCAACTTTCGCCGAATACTTACTAAATAACGCACATCGTTAGCAGCATAACTTAGTTGAGCATCAGATAAATTTTCAGCGTTACCCCAGTCGGAAGATTGAGCGCTTTTATCAAGCTCTACTTCTTCTAATTGCATCACCAATTCTTTAAGCCCATGTCTAGGGGTATAAGTACGAACTAATTTACTGGCAATTTTGGTACAGAAAACCGGATTTACCATGATTCCCAAATAATGACGTAACGTTGCTAAGTCAAAACGGGCAAAGTGAAATATTTTGACGACGTTATCTGCTTCAAAAAGTTTTTTCATATTAGGGGCTTCGGTTTGTCCCTTCGCAATCCGCACAACCGTCACCTTACCTTTATCATCCGCTATCTGCACCAAACATAAACGATCGCGTAAAGGTAATAATCCCATAGTTTCGGTATCTACAGCAATCGCTTCACATTTGAGATATTCAGAAAGAGTTGAATCATCAAAATCGCGATCGCAAACCTGAAAATCTTGTAATTCCATGAATCCTTAAAAATCAATGTAGTGTTAACCGTATCCAATAATTCCGGTTAAACACTACTTTATTGTTAAAAGAAATAATAAATCAAACTTATCTACTACGAATAAAAATTTGTGTCAGAAAATATTCGTCTTGGTTATTTACGGCAACACCAATCCCGGTTAGATTATATTTTCCTTTAATATTCTTCAGATGTACCGGACTTTCAATCCAACCTTTTACAGCTTCGGCAACGGGATCTTCATAGCCAAAGTTGAAAGCAACGTTTTCAGATGCGCTGTTATAGCGAACAAAAGTACTATCAACTCTTTTTGCAAACCCATTATGACTAAACGGCACATGGTGTTTAGCCATATTCTGGCTGTGAATCCTCGCTTGCTTGGAAATTTTGCTATCTAACTTCAACTTTGGCAACTTTTTGGAAACCCGATATTGATTTATTTTCTCAAATATGGACTTTTCTAACTCAGTAGTTTTTACAGTAGTAGACAGTTGAACTGGACGTGACGCAATTAACAATGGCTCCTTCACGATCGGTTCACTTGTAGACGTATGACCGGGTACGGGCTTTGTGGCCATCGCACTAGCTAATGCAATAGTGGTAAAAGCAATGCCAAGAATAGTTTTTCGGCTCATGGGCGATTACATAGTTGATAGTCTCTTGAGACGCTGACTCAGGTTTAATGGTTTCTTTATATACCCGTACTCTTTTTAGGTATTTTATTAATTACAGAATCTTGGCATATCCTTCATTAACCGTCAAGACTAGCCAATTAAGGCAATTTTGATATTTTTTTTATATAAAGTAATTATTTATTATAAATAAAGACTTTAAAAAGTTTTAATTTATCTAGGCAAATATTCTGACTCGGTGTGCAGGATCTCGATCTGATATTTATTTTGAGAAATTGGTAACAGTTAATACTGAAAATCCATAAATACGATTAACAAAAATAAAAGTAACAAATATTACAATCAAATAATAAATCAAAAACTATGATACAGCGGTTTTTGCTTGAAGGGCGGCACAATATAAAGATTGGAGAAATTAAATAAATAGAAAAATAAAAATCTGTATATTCATATTTTGTTCGGAGCAAAGCCGTTTAGCCCCTCTTAAAAGCAGGTTGAGGAATTTTACTTTGCTCCCGCCCTATTTGATACACCCTATGCAAACCTTATAGTTGCGTAAGTCCGGTTTTAGTTTATTTGCATATTTACATCTGCGGGAAGTAAATTAAAATGTATTTTTCAGACCATATTTATATAGCAATGCGTTCTAAAAATATCAAAATTACAATCAATTTAGAGTAAAATCAGATGATTCGCCGATTAATTTAAACTAATATTATCTTTATCAAGTTTGATAATTCATTGATGATTGGATCATTCTCATCTACACCCTTCAATTTTGTTTTAACCGCAGCTATTGCCCTGGCGTTAGCCCTAATCCATCTATTTAGTCGTAAACTGCGCTTTATTAACGTTCCTCGCAGTCGCTGGTTAAGCGGTGCGGGTGGAGTGTCGGTTGCTTATGTTTTTGTGCATATTTTACCAGAATTAAGCGAACATCAAGCAGTTTTAAAAGAAGCGCAATTCGGATTAATTTCTTACTTAGAACACCATGTTTATGTATTAGCATTATTTGGACTAACGATATTTTACGGTTTAGAAAGAATGGCCAGTAAATCTCGTGAAAGTCAACAGGAAGCAGGAAAAGGAGACATTACAAGTCAAGGGGTATTTTGGGTACATATTGCATCTTTTGCAGTTTACAATGCTTTAATTGGCTACTTGTTAATGCATCGAGAAGAGCCTGATATGGAAAATTTGTTGCTATATAGTTTAGCAATGGCACTGCATTTTATTGTCAACGACTTCGGTTTAAGAGAAAATCATAAGTATATTTATGACCATATCGGACGCTGGATTCTAGCAGCAGCAGTGATTTTGGGATGGGTTGTAGGTAGCGGTACTCAAATCGGAGAAACAGCGATCGCCGTTCTTTTTGCTTTTCTAGCAGGAGGAATTGTCCTTAACGTATTAAAAGAAGAACTTCCCGAAGAACGAGAAAGCCGTTTTTGGGCTTTTGGATTAGGTGCAATAATTTATAGTGCTTTACTTTTAGCTTTGTAATTAAACTTTTTACTTATATTAACAGATAATCGATTGAAAAATACCGATCAAAAAACTAACAAAAATCATTTAACTATCTCTTTAGATATTTAGTATTCTTTCTAAAGATAGATAATATTATTAATAATAACTAATGCCTCAGTTAGAAGATTTTATTAAGTTCAAAGTATATATTGATATTAAATTTTAAATCGCTTTAATAATTTTATTGACTTTAATAAATATTATTTTATCTATTGATAAATAGACTATGACTTATGCAAATAAAAATGCGTAAATCCTATAGATGATAACTAAAAATAATCAAAATATGAGTGTGTCTGCCAAATTAACCAATTTATTTGAGCATTAAAAAGGTGTCTATGTTAAAGCAAAGAAAAAATATTACAACTCTGAAAAGACTTTTGAGCGGCTTTGCAGTTTTAATTCCGTTCCTTCCCTTAGCTGCATTTGCAATTCCCAAACGTCCAAATCCCAAACGTAATCCTTGTCCTAAAATTTATTACGAAGAACCTTATAATAATAAGATATTAGTACCAGCAGGATGTGAACCTAATGCTGCTACACAACGTTGGAAGAAAACCGGACAAGCAGTTGACCAATCTTTGAATATAGTAACTCCAGATACAAGCGTAAAGCCCATACAGCCTCCTATTCCGGAGAATCGCGCTAATGCTATTGCTACTATCAAGCCAATGATGGGTAAAGTCAGCTTAATGTTAAAAAACGATACTAATGCTCGTATTTCCTATCAAGCTGTTACACATACCGAAGTTCGATATTTAGAAGGTGGAGAAGAAGTAACTTTACGCGATATTCCCACACCTGTTACCATCACTATGGTAAGAGAAGATAAAGGACTGTTACGAGTAATGCCGATGTCTTCTGAAGAAGACGGTATGTTAACAATTACTCTGGATGAAAAAACTAAATTTGATAACAACCAAGGTGTTTTAAGAATTCAGGAAGATGGAGAAGTCTTTTTGAACTAATTAATTAACAAAAAGGGTGCAGTTGATTTATAAAGTGAGGAGAAAAATGGATCGAGTTCGTAACAAAAAATATAAATTTTATTTCGCTAAAAATAAGGGTGTATTTATGAATAAATTTTGGAGATTTCAGGGTGCAATAGCTTTAGCTGTATTGGCTTTTGTACTTCCTGCTTGTGGTAACAATGAAGCAAATGTTTCTACGGGAGGAAATGTTACTACTAAGGAAGTGGCAAATAATGCAGCCGAATTAGATGGTAAAACTGTAACTGTAAGAAGCGAACCTAAAAATAAACTTGGTGATACTTCCTTTACCGTTGAGGATGAAAAATTCTTTGGTAGCGAATCTATTCTGGTTATTAATGCTTCTGGGGAATCCTTTACTCTACCTGCTGATGACATCGAAGTTCAGGTAACGGGTATAGTTCGTAATTTAGTAATTGCAGATGTTGAACGCGAATACAAATTAACATTAGATCCACAACTCTATGTAGAATACGAAAACAAACCAGCAATAATTGCTCAATCTATTGCACTATCACCCGATCCAGGTGACATTACTAAGAATCCCGAAAAATATTATAATAAGCGACTTGCGGTAGTGGGTGAAGTAGAAGATATTCAGGATGCTAACACCTTTACTCTGGATGAAGAAAAGCTATTTGGCGCTACAGATTTGCTAGTTCTTAACCCAAACCCAAAAGTACCCATCAAAGATGATGAAGTAGTAGCAGTTACTGGAGTACTTCGTCCATTTGTGCTAGCGGAATTTGAACGCGAATACGAATTAGGTTGGGATTTAAAACTTAAACAGAAGTTAGAAGCTGACTACGAAACCAAACCTGTATTTGTAGCTGATAGCGTTTATCCTTCTGCAATTTCCGATTAATATAAAATCATCATTTAATCCGAGGCTGAGATCAAAACTATCTCAGCCTTTTGACTGCAACATTTTAATTACTCAATTACTATCTTTAGAACAATGGCTAATCAAACAGAAAATCGTTTTCGTTGGAGTCCAAAAATCATTTTCACTATTGCTTTTTTTGGATTTTTGTTTGGGCTGTACTTCATATTTAACCGAAAACCTGCTCCGACTCCAGGGTTGATGTCAGTATCTAAAATTTCCAGAGAAAAAGATGACTTAGTAGGTAAATTTGTCACTATTAGAAGTAAAAATATAGAACAGCTTGGCCCTACTTCCTTTGCTGTCAGAAACAAAAAGTTTTTTATTCAAAGCAAACCAGTCATTATTGTAAATGCATCGGGTAAAGTATTCGATCTTCCTACTAATAAAGATACAGAAGTTCAAGTAACAGGAACTGTGCGTAAGTTAGATATACCTAAACTCGAAAAAGAATTTTCTTTAAGATTGCAAGATGAAGCTTATGAAGACTACAAAGGTGTAACTACTATTGTTGCCCAACATATCGCTTTAGCTCCGGAAGTTGATGATATTGCTGCAAATCCAAAAAAATATTACGATCGAAGATTAGCATTGACAGGACAAATAGCAAATATTAAAAATTCTAAAATGTTCACTTTGGATGAAGACGATTTACTTGGTGAAGAAGATTTATTAGTTTTTAATCCTACTCCAGCAATGGCAGTAAACGACAACCAAACAGTAGCTGTAACTGGAGTTATGCGTCCATTTAGAATTGCGGAATTTGAAAGAGATTATAAATTGACTTGGGATTCAGGATTAAAGAAAGAGATGGAATTAAACTATAAAGATAAACCCGTACTCATTGCCGACACTGTTTATCCTTCCAGAGTTTCAATTTTAGATTGATTGGTAATTGTTAAAAGTAATGAATATTCACAAATCTACCTTTGATTAAGTTAATGCTTTTGACAACTTTTTTACCTAGAATTTTCTTACTGCAATTCATTGGCGTATTAAGAACGTCTATTTAAGGAATAAAACCAATCTAAGATAAGATAATCATTTTTAATAACAACGGGCTAGAAATCTATCTCAGATCATTTATAAGTGTTTTGGGATAAATATGAAGGCCTGTTTAATTATGTTTAGCTAATTAAAAACAATTTACGTAAAATTGCTTTTCATAAAAATTTTATTATTGCATACATCGACTAATAAAATAACCATCTTATGATATCCGTTATCAAAAAATCACTAAAACATTAAATTTTTTGAGAGATAAATCAACTAATATTTCATAAACTACATTCACTTTCTACCGATTTAAATCAAGATGGCACCCCAAACACAAAAAATAAGTCAACAAAACATTCGGGAAATATCGCCAAATATTACGCCTTCAAGGGAAGTAACGGCTATTCAAGTTGGTTTAGCTATGATACCTGTAGCTTTTGCGATCGCTTTGACGTTTATTTTTTTCAAACAAGTAAAATATCGGCGAAATTTATATACTCAGCTAGTTGCTTTCAAGCGTTTTTCTGCTATCCCCTGCCATAAATGTCAATTTTTTGATAATAATCAACACCTTCCATGTGCCATACAACCTGCGCTGGTTTTAAGTCAAGAAGCTGTAAATTGTGGTGATTACGCTCCAAAAAGGAGATAATACATCGCTTAAAAGTAATTTAACTTAATAACTTAAATTTTCTGTTTGTTGACTACGAAGCAGCAATAGCAATTTCGCAAATTATTATCTTTAACAAACCTAGTTTTTTGCTCATCGCACAATCAAAAAATCGTTCTTTGAGCAAAAGAAACTGGGTTTTTATTTCTCGACAATAGTTCACCAAAGTATTATCATAATCAACTTCTTATATTAATAGAACTTACGCAAAGCCCCCCTTTAAAAGCGAGGTTAGGGGGATCTAGAATGTCTGGAACACGCTCCGGTACCCTTATCGCTGCTCCCAGCAAGTCATTAATAGAAATTAAGCAAAGCCCCCCTTAAAAAAGGGGGGTTGGGGGGATCTAAACGGCTGAGATACTTAATTTATGGTTTTGGTTGCGGCCATTCCTGAAGAACCATAATTATCCTTTAACATCTATCTGTAGACAGAGGGAATTGTGGAGAGAATTTATACAAGAATTCTATCGAAAGGTCAATTTAAAAAATCACAGTTTGTATCAACCTTAAATCAGACAAAAATTACTTTCTAATTTAAGAGCAAATTATGTATACAGGTCAAATGCAGCGTGCAGTTGGTACTTTTGCTTCTCGTCCAGAAGCAGAGAAAGCGCTTCATGAATTGAGAGACAGTGGCTTTAATATGGACAAAATTTCTGTAGTTGTTAAAAACGTTGAAGGACAAGATCGGGTAAGCGGTACGGATTACGAAAAATCAAAGGGTGAACAAGCAGCCGGAGGAGCCAAAGCTGGAGCAACGGCTGGAGGAGTTGCCGGCGGAATTATTGGTTTGATACCTAGTTTGGGTGTTTTAGCAATTCCTGGTGTCGGCCCGGTTGCGGAAATAGGTGTATTACTTGCAAATACTCTGATCGGTAGTGGTATTGGTGCTGCTAGCGGTGGTTTGCTTGGTGCTTTGATTGGTTGGGGAGTACCTGAAGACCGCGCAAACTATTATAACGATAAGCTTTCGCAAGGATATTATGTAGTTTTAGTTGAAGGAACCTCTACAGAAATTAACGCCGCTCAAACGATTTTAAGCAATCAAGGAGTCCGAGATTGGGAAATTTATAATTCACCCACAACTTAAAATATTCGCACTAATGTGCTTATGTGATACCTGTCGAAGAAGGATTGCAGATATTTTTTGATAAGGTTTGTAGTAAGGACTTTAGTCTTTAATCTAAGAAAAAACAGTCCTTACTACGAACCTTTTTACCCTTCATAATTTGATCGAGTACTATGCTCCGACTACCACACCGCCATTAGGATGTAATACCTGTCCGGCAAAGTAAGAAGAATCATCTGATGCTAGGAAAACAAAACTGGTAGCAACTTCAACGGGTTGCCCAGGGCGCTGCATCGGTACTTGCTTGCCAAAGCCTTCGACTTTTTCGGCGGGGAATGCATCGGGAATAAAAGGAGTCCAAATTGGGCCGGGAGCTACTCCATTAACGCGGATGCCTTTCTTTAATAAAGATTGAGACAGGGAACGAGTAAAGGCAAGGATTGCACCTTTAGTTGTTGAGTAACTAAGTAAAGGAGCATTACCTTTGTAAGCATTGATCGAAGTAGTATTAATAATTGAGCTGCCTTCTTTAAGGTGGGGAATTGCAGCTTTGCACAAATAAAACATCGAGAAGATGTTGGTACTAAAAATATTGCCCAAACGTGCCGAATCGATATCTTCTAAAGTTTCAGGGTTTTCCATGTACTGTTCGGCAGCATTGTTAACTAAAATATCTAACTTGCCTAACTCTTGTACAGTTTTTTGTACTACCTCAGCACAAAAATTCTCGTTGCTAATATCTCCAGGCAATAACAAACACTTTTGATCTTCTGCTTCAACTAACTCTTTAGTTTTTTGAGCATCTTGGTTTTCGTTGAGATAAACGATCGCAACGTCTGCACCTTCCTTAGCGTACAGCACTGCCACAGAACGACCGATACCGCTGTCACCGCCAGTAATTAAAGCTACTTTTCCCTTTAATTTATCGCTACCTTTATAGCTTTCGCGATCGTACTCTGGTTTGGGGTTCATTTCCGATTCTAATCCAGGCTGCCTATCTTGAGACTGGGCAGGAATTTGGTCTGGGGTAATAGTCATGTGAGTTTTCCTTATTACGTACAATTAATCTAAACTAAATCTAAACTAAATTATTTTTATTTTCTTTCTCTTATCGATATTATGTGATGCTGTTTTAATTAAACCTTTATCGCTAGATAGATTCTGAAATTATATTTGTCTATAGAAAGTAGTATAAATAAATAAAAGCTGAAGGATTACGGACTTTTATAAATACGTGAATTACTTACCTGACGGCAGAATTTGGTTTTATTAGAACAAAAATTAAATTATTCCCAAAGCTAGATTGATTTTATTAAAAATATTAAGTACGTCGGTGTTGAAAATTGTAACGCCGGACAAGGCAGTAGGCAGTAGGCAGTAGGGGTAAGGGTTTAAAGCTAATTTACATTCTGTTACATAGTTCTGTTTATTTCTGCCGACTTACTTAGTTATCGAATATTTAGTATGCTAAATTTTTTCTGAAAAGTTTAAAGTCCTTACTAAACAAAGACAACGCCGATTAATATTTACCCGTTAGCATAACAACTATGGCTATAGCGAAAACATTTAATTGAATTCGTTTAAATAGCATTACCCCGTAATTTATCAACATAAACAAATATATGTCAGTCAAAGAATTACAAAAAAGTGATATGATGGCGCATCTTCTTTCTGCTCTTGATAACGGTAGAGATATAGGTCATTACGGAAGATTAGTATTCGCAATGGTAGCTCGTCACTTTTTAACCGAATCCGAGCTAATTAGTTATTTGAGAAAAGATAAAGATTTCAGCGAAGAAGATGCTCGCTCTATGTATTTACAGGTGCAAGGTAAAGACTATAATCCACCCAAACGGGAGCGCGTTTTGGAATGGCAGTCTCAGCAAGACTTTCCTATTTGCCCCAATCCCGATGACCCAGATTCTTGTAATGTATACAAAGATTTGCAGTTTCCTTCCGAAATATACGAACAGATTTCTGAGTATTATGAACAAAAATCAGGCAGCTAATTTTTGAGTAGCGAATTTAAGACTTAATAGACTTATTAATAAATTATAGAGACGTTGCAGCGCAACGTCTCTACAAAGAAATAGAAATCATCTATCTTAACTAACAGACTGTTATTATTTGCTATACAGTTGCTTTCCGTTTGCTAGTTGGGAATCAATCTGTTCGCGACTGTTGATGAACGTGTACTGTTCGTTAAAATTACCATTAGGACGTTCGCCAATAATATATTGACGTACTGGTATATCTGGAGCATTAATCACAATGCGATCGGACACTCGTACTGTTGTCTTTGGTGCATTAGGATTTTCCTCTTCAAGTCGAGAAACTACCCATAGTTCGTTGTTTGTTGCGTATACATCCTGAATTTCCAGATTGTAACCAGCAGAGGGAACCTCAACTTCCGATGTAATAGTACGTTCTTTTCTCTCTACTCCAGGTAAATCGACATCGATATATGGAACTTCAACAGTTTGCTGTTCCTGCACTACAATTACTTTAGGTACCGTAACCGTGCGCTTAGTGACTCCAACATTTACGTCGGGACCTTTGATATCATATTCTGGTAGTCTTCCGGGTTCTATATTTACTTCAGGTAAGCGAGCTGCTTGTTCTTTCTCGATTTGACACGATGCTAAAGGAACGAGAAGCATCATTAACGATAAAGGTAATACTTTTTGTCGGATTAAATGTTGCGATCGCATTTCTATTTACAACTAAACGGCATAATTTTATGAGCAATGATAAGAATGCTGGTGAAAGAAGATGCAACATCAATTAATGAGATATTGCAATCTTAATTACACTATTTTTATTTTTCAGTACAGATAGATACAACTCTGAAGATAAATATACTCGAACTCAACATTCATTAACATTCACTATACTTATTAGTATTACTTAGTTAGACTTGATTTACATCGTTCTTCAGTTATAAATAAAATCTATAATGCCAGAAATATTTGATACCTTTGATTCTGAATTCCGAATAAAAGCACAAATTGCTTTAACTTGAAGATGTTAAAAGATATATCTATCTTTAGTTTAAAATTTGATTTTATTAAAACTTTGCTTTATTAAGATTTCCGATTTTACCAACTTGATAATTCTTATTACCTATAAATTTAACAACAGCTAAGTCTATTTTATTAGGTCATTTCTTAACCGTGCTGCAATCAAGCTGATAACGTTGCTTATCGGGAGTGACTATTTCATATTTGTTTTGCTTTTTTAATTTTTTTTATTGATTCTATAAAATGATTAATAATTGATCTAGCGAATATAATATGCCCTTCGGGCACGCCCTCGCCGCATGCAATACCTACGCTCTGCTAGCCGCGTGAACTCTTGATATTTTATATTGGGTTTCACTTTGTTTTACCCAACCTATATTTCCCTTCGTCTCCCTATCTCCCCATCTCCCCATCACTCCTTTCGATTCCCCTGATTAGGATAAAATCTTTCCGGCAACAATCCCCACGCAGCTGCATCGGCACCCCAATTACGGAAAATCTTCTGACGTGCGAAAGCATTCGCAAAGCGCCAATTATAAATTCGCTTCCATGCCGAACTCCATTTTGCTGTCTCATCCGCTTGCTGTAGAGCGCGAATTTCAGCTTCTAAGATTTCTGCGTGTTTTTGTAATATGGCTTCGATTTTTTTAAAGTGTTCTTCTGGTGGTTGCAAAACTTTTTATTTACCGTATTCTAATTTTATTCCTATGGCAGGATGACAAAAACTTATACATCGTAATTATATCTGGTTATTCAGTAGCTGTTAAAATATTTGGGCGATCGCTGCACCTCAAGCAAATAAATCTTGAAGCATTACTATGGATTTACTTAGCAGCTGGGAAAGTTTCCAAGGGCTGCGCTTTGAAGATAAAATATTTGAGCATAATTTCCGCTTTCCCTTTACTATTCTCTCTTCTCAAACTCCATAAGTGATTTCATAAATCAAACTCGATTTCTATATTGTTAGCAATCCATTAATTTTAATGCGGATTTTTGAGATTCTTAGTGTAAGATATACCATGAATTTCAGTGCGTTTAATTAAGTATTAAGGTAACGTTTAAAGTATGAAATTAAGTTTACCTATCTCCGGCAAAACAGTATATTTATTGTGTTCAAAAATTTTCATGCTCACGCCGGTAAATTGCACATAATATTTACTTTTCTATGATTGTCAAGTCCTCTTTATACGTAAAATAACAATTCTACCAGCTAGAAGGTGATACAAAAAACACATTTAGACCACTTGTATTTTTACTTATCTACTGGTTAATTCTGGTTAAACTTAGAACCTATATGATTTTATCTATTATTTTGAAATGGTAAAAATAATACCTTCGATAGTAAAAACAAATTTTATAAATTTATTTATTGATGATATTTTTTTAAAGAGCTTTAATATTACTTTATATTAGTCAATTTAAACAAAGAGAACGATTACTGAGAAAATATAATCATACAAGTAACAATTAAGGCCGCCAAGTAAGTTGATACTTGCCACAAAGGTGGTCATACAAGGGGCAGAGGATAAGGAATGGGACGATTTGATAACGGACCAGAAAAGTCGCGTAGAGCGGGCGAGCCATACGGCTCAGCCGAATCTGCTTTACGGGCTGTGACTGAGGAATTACAAATTATCCAGCGGAATTTGCTTAAATCCTTGCAGGATGATGTCAAGCGCCTACAAGGTGAAAAAATCCGCTTGGCTG
>CAYMZW010000146.1:0-14418 GCA_964395005.1 uncultured Rivularia sp. | reverse complement strand
TGCTGTGACTGGGCTTGAGGGCATTCCGACGATTCGTTTTTGAACTTCAAATTTAGTGCAGAAATTACCGCTTTTCGGTGTGGATCAGCGAGTAGTTCTTGATTAAGCTTGTAGTATCGAGTTATGAATTTTTCGCTCCTAACTTGCCGACTTTTCATCTTCAATCCGATTCTCTCCAGTAACCGATTAAGTAATTTTATTGGGTAGGTATTTTTGGTGATGTGAATGCCAAAAGCCGACTTGAGCTTCTTGCTGTGCTTATGGCAATCTTTGAGGAACTGCTGAATCTGTGGGGAATCTTCTGTGTATTCTTCGTCTGGCTTCAAAAAGTCTAGCAGCCCGGTTTTCTGAATGACCTCAACTTTGTGCGAATAACTTTTCACATCTGGGAGGTAACAGACCCCATTGCTAAATTGCTTCAGCTTCTTACGCCACTCAATCGAATCTAGTTCCTTGGTGATTTCGGGATTGCAAGCCATCCAGAATAATTTCACTTGATTAAGCCATCGTCTATCATCCCTGTATACTGCTTTATAAAGAAAATCAGCGGTAAGCTCCACACCGGGTAATTCCCGCTTGAGAATTGCTTTAGTAGCCTTATGATTTTCCTCCTCAGTACGCGCCGGCTGATTTTTAATCCTCATGGCTTGATCAAAATCGATATCTTCGGCTTTAGCGGTTGCTTCGGCTTTTTGGTGCTTGATTTCATCTTTTTCGTGCCGTACTGAATCGCCAGTAGTGGTAGCTTCATCAATGCCCACATCAATTAAATTATGCCCTTCCTCAATCAATTCTTGACGTAACTGTACGGCTAACTGATTTAAGCTGTAATTCCTTCTGGCTATTTGCTTGCAGTACAAATCAACATGGGCATTATCCCAACCACCATCCCCCATCATTGATTGCAATTGCTCAATCAGCAAAGGAAGAGTTTTTTTATCATCTAAATCGGTAGCTTCTGCATTTTCTTTAGCTAATTGCAAAGCTAATTCAATTACTTCAGTAGTACTTTTCTGATTACTAAGTAAGCGCTTTTTAATTTCAGATGGAAGGTAAGAAGTAGGGGTATCTTCCGAATTATTAGCTCGGACTTTACACCACACAGAGCGCGGTACAGATTGCCGTACCCGTGCTAACATCTGACGTGCCTGGGATGGCTCTAAATTGCCGTAAAATAGCCCAAATACGTGCTTAAAATGATGTACGTCGATACTACAGCCAACTCCTAATGATGGGGTATACATCAATATTTTTGGCAGATAATCTATAATCTTTTGATTTGTGTGTTTTACAAAATCCCTACCAAAATCGGTTTGGGTAATTTTGGAATCAATCCGAATTAATCCCCCCATCTTATTTTTAAGATAGGGATATTTTTTCATCAAATGATTGGCTAAAGCTTCACATTCTGATTGATTATCCATAGCAATAGCAATAGGTTCGCAATCTGGATTTGATACCCAATCTTCTATTTGAGTAAGGAGTAAATCTCGCTTGCCAGTGTAAAAATCAATCTCCCACGGTTCACCTTTAAAATCATGCTGAATGATATATGGAGTAACGCCAGTGATGGCTTTTAAATAATCAATAGAAACATCGGTAAGATCCGCATCTGCTACTATTACTAATCCACCATTATCTGAGCATTCCTTCAGCTTTACTTCTAAGGTTTTTAATATAAAAGAACGCCTATCCTTACAAGTGCTACTAGTAGATAAGTGATTTAATCCTAATTCAATTTCATCTATTACTACTAGCGTATTGCTCCAATCACGCTCAAAAAACTTACCCAAACTATCCCAACAGCAACCAATCTCGCTAATATTTTCTATTGCAGTAGCGGTGCTTATTTTGGTGCCAAATTCATCTTTAGAATGAATATCAGCATCTTCAATCCAGGTAAAATCCCATTGCACAGCTTGCGCTCTACCAAGGGCTATTCGGGCATTGATGGATACAAAATTCATCCCTAAGCCCTTGTGCCGAATTGTTTCGATTATCGGCTTTTGTGGGGTAGAAGTTTTTTGTTTTTTACCGATTAATAAAAGCTGTTCGGGTTCCACCTCCGGCTTTACTTCTATCTCTTCATCATAGCCACAGCAGTAATCTTTTATTCGCTTAATCTGATGGCTTTTTCCGCATCCTTTAGGTGCCCTTAAAGCAACTATTCCAGATGTGGGAATTTTTCCTATTAAATCTGGCAAATACTTCTGAGATGAATCACAAGTGTAATCAGCGGGATAGGAAAGAGAATGCAGTTTTTTCTGCTCAAAAGCTACTTTTTCTTGGTACTCAATTGGGCTGATATTATTAGCTGAATCATCCTTTAATCCCCCCCATTTAACACACAAAGCTTTGTATTCTTTAGTGCTTAAATAATTTATATTTTTAAATGATTCTAATTCATCAATATCTGAAAAATCTTTGATCGATTGACCCCACCAACCAACTGTACATTTGTACCCATCAGAGATAAGAGAATTAATTATTTTCCGATAATTCCCGGTAATGTGGGGATTACTTACCGCTCCCGCATCCGGCTGTAATTTGATGCAGGGGCATGAAGTACCTACAAGCGCATCTTTAAGCGTGCAGTATGACCCGGCGAAATTACCCCCCGCCGCACCGATTACCATCACATCCGTGCGATTATTCCTGAGCCACAATTTAAGGGCCACAATCAGCGATTTAAGCGCACCTTCCACAAGCCACACTTCATTTATCTCCTTGGCTTGTGGGTGCTGCCAGATAAAAAGCGGTAATTCACCATTTGGTAAATTTGGGGAATTCCCCCCGTACCTGGCAGAGGATAGCCAAAAATATTTAGCAAAATTCTCGCGATCATCACTGGCAAGCTGGAAGCCAGTAATGTTATGGCTACCATCTGTAGCAGCTATGGCAATTGAGGGAACCCCAAGTAATTTATGAGTACTAGGGGCAACTCCCGCGAGTTTAGAGGAAACATCTACCTCAAGTCCTGGATTCCACGTCCGCAACCATCCAAGCTGGTAAGCAAAATCGATCTCTTGGGAAGATAGCCCGCGCTTCTCTTTTAGCTGAATAGCGTGATTAAGTGATAAATCTAATTTGGCTATGATTCGCCTATAGCCTTTATTTCGCGCATCGATGGGGAGAGAATTATTTGATTTATCTGGTTTTTTTGAGGCTTGCCTTGCTGGCTTTATTCGCTTATTTGCACCCCATTGCTGCGAATCATCAAGCTTCAGAATTGCCCATAAGCCATCTTTCGTGAAATCAATGATTTTATGGCTATTGTGGATTTCAAATTTTTGATTAGAATTTAATCCCATGCATAGGTGGATATCATTCCCATGCCTGCAATTGCCTTTAGTATCTTCGCAGAATTGGCAGGGATTAGATTTAGAAGTGGGAGTAAGATTGCTCATTTCGCGCACCCCAAAAATCCAAAATCAGCGCGAGCTCTCAGTATGACGCTGTTGTCAATACCAGTATTCTGGTCTTTGTTCGGTATTTCGGAACTTTGGTATTGTTTTTTTATTTTGCTTGTACTACAATCAAGATACAAGTTTTTTTTCGTGGATTGCCGCTTTTTACTGGTTAGTAGGGCGGCTTTCTGCTTGGGCATGAATTTACCTCAAAGTGTGAGGCAACCCCAAATCTAGTTCATGCGTTCGTGTAGAATTCTTCCCAATTTTTTGTTAACTTTGGTTTATGTTTTTGATTTGTCTTGGGAATTTTGTATTTTGTAAGGGGTTGGTAGCCGTTAAACCACTACGAACGCTGCAACAAGATATTGAAGTTGCCAGGATTTTTTTTTGCTTTAGTATTCTATTGCTGCCTTTTCAATGTAACCATGAACTCGAAAAAAACTGAAAAACTTTCTCAACATTAAATGCAGGTTAAGAAAATTACTAAAATGTAAAATTTGATGAAATGATAATAGGCTTAATTTCTTTTAGTTTGCGATTTTCGCGCTTGAATAATCTTCCCTCCCTCGAATAAATAAACAAATAAAGATTAAAATTATCTTCCTCAAAAAATTTTTTATTGCAAAAAATAGCTACATATCTTTTATGGCAGTCTAAAAAATTTTTCCAAGTTTTTTTTGAGTTTTCATCGCTATTTTTATTATTCCAAAATACAAAAAGAACAAAATCAAACCAATCAGTAGAATTTTTGTAAAATTCAAGTCTTTCTTGATTTTTATTATCTACATATCTATCACGAAAAAAATTAGATTCATCCCTTAATTCTTTTTGAACATTAGTTAAATTAGTTTCTTGAGTTATTTCTTCGGTAAATAACTCCAAAACTTCACCAGATGAACGCTGTCCGCATATTTCGGCGAATAATTGATAAGGATGACCAAAGGGAAATGGTCTGTTAATCTCAGAAGCTGCTTTTAAAAGTATTTCCCAACTTTCAATAATTAAATCAAATTCCGCTAAAAATAAATCTGAATAAGTATTAACAATTTTCTTATAAACTTCATCCAGGTTTGAATTTTCAACAGGGTCGGGGACATATTTACCTATTCTTTTGGCAAGTAGATAAGCTATTTTTAAAGCGCTATGATGCCAAAAATCTTTAATTTTTGTAATTATCAATAATTGTCCTGGTGTTAATTGTCGCAGTATATAAGTTCTAGATGGCGGCAACTCTAGTAATTTTTGACACATTATAGTTTCTTCGGAAGTAAGATTTATCAAATAATTTACTTTTTCCATTTTTAATATTATTTACAAATAGATACTGCGAAATAAAAAATAGCAAAAACTTTAAAAAAAGCTTGTAGCAAAACAGCATAGAAAAAAGTAAGAATAAGCAATTCAGCTACAATCGACCGCAAGTACAAGCCCGCAGCCGATTTAAGCATGATAAAAACGAGTAAGAACAAGAAATTTGAACCAATTCTCGAAAGCTAGATATTGGAAGAAAAATTAGAACCGATGTCTAGTAGATACGCTGCTCAGAAGCATTTCTTTTTATCACAATGACTTAAGAGTTATTGCTGTAAGTACCTTGCTCATACCACCTCCCTGACCGTGTAACCTTTACTGCACTTCTGAACTAGTAACCAGCTTTTAGCTTCTTTATCTAAAGCGGGTAGAACCCGAAAATTAAAAACAGAAGCCCACGTTTCTACACCGTGTTCATTTGCAAAGTCCAATTCAAGTTTTTTAAACTCCGAATAATCTTTATCCCCAATCGCTGCAAACATTGGGGTTATCTGGTTTATCGGTACTAATGTTGCTGCTTCAGTCATAGGTTATATCCTCAAAAATACAAATAATTGGTAACGGTTCATCTTCCGTATCGATAATTTCTACTACTCTTTGGTCGTCTTTTTTAGCGATTTTAAAACAATCTTCTGGACTCGTAACAGCTTTCCAGATTCGTGTTTCTGTGGTTGGGTCAAATCTTTTCTTTGACCGTTTTACTTTGTCGCTTGGTTGTTTTTCCTCATTCACGCTACGTCTTTATTATTTTTACTAGACTCATGATGTGCTACGTATTCTCTGACGAATGAAAGTACAACGTCCTTCATGTTTTTTCCATCTCTAGCTACAGCCGACTTAAATTTATTTCTTAGTTCATCTGGCATTTCCACGCGAATAGCGACAACTTTAGGTTTATCCATATAGCAGCTTGATATAGCATTTTAGGCTTGCAGTTCATACATTTTTGCACTTCATGCCTTGTATCTGCTACTGGACATATTGGAATTATTTGCAGTGTATGCAATAAATGCTATATTACCACTTAAACAAACTCATGCAACCCCTGCCACGCGGGAACCTCTAACCCAGTTCCCGTGCCACTTACACGCGCTTATCTAGAAGAAACAAATGATTAATTCACTCAACCCAGTACGGAAAATCCGATCGCTAATCCACCGCTACCGCACCCGCAACGACGTGCTACTCACTGGCTCAACCTACTGCTACCACTGCCACCGAAACGTAGGCTACGACCGGGCTTTCACTTGTCCCAACCAAGACACAAACCGCTGTCCTATTTCACCTATTCCGTTTTAGTAAATAATTGTAAATTTTTATGAAGTTAGCAGAAAGCATTTACACCGGACTAACCAACCTAGGCAACGGCATCAATAGCGCAATAGAAAAACAGATTACTTGGGATAGGGAGAACCGCGAGACTGGTTGGTTGCCAGATGAAGAAAAACTTCGGTTCCTAAAATATGACCTTTACCGGAACGTTAGAGGGGGTAAGGACACGTCCGAACTGAGAAAAGCCATAAATACCCTTAGAAACGAAATTGAACGCGATAGGGCTTTTAACAATTCCCTAACAACTCAATTAAACGCCTTCGTCAACACGGTGCTTGTGTTGGGGCTAAGTGGGATATTCCTAAGTTTCTTAGTTACTGGCTTAGGTTGTCGCAATGAATCAAAATTCTGTGCTGATACCGCGAACGTCAGCAACTCAATTACTAAATATTTCACTGGTGAGTAAATTTTTGTTAAGCGAGTAACCCTAGCCCGGTTACTCACTTTGGGTGTGTCCCTACCGCCAAGTAGTAAACAACAAGGAGATTTTACCAAAAATGACAAACACAAATTCAAACAGTAAAAAACCTCAAGTATCACGAGTTCATGAAGCAGTCCGCGAAGGTCGGCTCAAAAATGCAGAAGCCGAAGTAAAAAAAATTGAGTTAAACGAGAAAATTAATTTTCAACAAGTACAACAGCTAACGGCTAAGCATGATGAAGAAAAGTTTAAAACCTCAATGGCATGGTCGAAGGCCGATATTGCCGAGGTAAACGCTGATATAGCAGAAATCAATTACCAACAAAATCTCATTGAAAGGGATATTTCACTGGCCAATAAAGACATTAAATATGTTGAATTGGGCATGGTAGAAGATAAGCTTCAGCTACTAGAACACCGAGCCGAATTAGAACACGATAAAAGCGTAAAACAACTAGAGGGGATGTCAATAGAAATTGACCAACTAGAGTTTAAAAATGATGAAACAAAGCAGATAGGCGAGGCTTTTGGAGTTAGCTATAAACAGCGAACATTCCCAGTACAAAAGATAAAATCCTATCTTAAGGAAGGGCTGTAAATGAAAGAAATAAAAGATAATTCCCTTCAATACTACTTACTTCATCATTCAGCGGTTTTATTCGGTACTGCATTAATATCTCGGTTTATAAAACTGTTGGTAGCGCTTAACTTACCATCTTCCCTTGGCTTACTGACTGTTAGTAGTTTTGGGTTAATATTCCTAACAATTTGGGCTTTTTGGTGCTACCAAAATTGGAATGATTCATGGTCAATGATTGAGAGAATGTACCGTTACGGAATGATATTAACGATTGCAACCGGGTTGATGGTCGGATTCATTTAAAGTAAGGATAAAACATGAAAGAATCTACAGTAAACCAACACGATTACACTTTTCAGCTTGCATTACTAGTATTCCTAGCATCAATAATAATCCCTACTCAATTTATAAAAATAGATGGTAAATGGGATAACTTACCCAAACTATTACCCCCTCTAGCTGGCTTAATTCTAAGTATTGAAATAATCCGCAATACCAAACACGAACCCACAGAAAGAGAGAAAGATATTTCTCAAAGATATGAGGGATTAGACGTTAGGGAAGAACAATTAAATGAACGAGAAACAAGAATATTAAATGCAGAAAAAACAGCCAAGTCAGAACGCGATAGAAAGCAAGCTGAACTTAATTCTAAAATTCAATCAATCAACGAGTCAGAAGCGGAATTAAGAAAGCGTTTAGAATCCATAAACCAATTAATTGATGATAGGGCTGAAATCATGGCAGAAAAATTAAATAACAGTTACATCGAGAGAGAACGGGAATTAGAAGCGCAATATCAGCAAAAACATTCTGAGTTGATGGAATGGTACGACGGTCAACTTAAAAAGCTGAATAATTACAAATTTGAGCTAGAAAAAAACATTTTAGAAGCGCGAACAGAATTTAATTTAGAAGTTACGAAATACGAACGTAAAATATTAGAGCTCGAATTAACAATCAAAAAACTAAACCAACGTATCCGAGATTTAAAAGCCCCAAGGCTAGCCACTGGAGGGGATGAGATAGCGTGTCATGAGTGTAATAAGGTAATTAGCTTTTTGTGGAGGCACGAACCACCAATACAAGTAGATGCAGAGCCACTGGCAACACCCATTGAAACAGGGGAGCGGGAAACACGTTTTTGGTTACGGTTGCGAGATCCGTTGCAGTTCCCGCTACTCAAATCCGAAAAAGTCGCGAACGGGATAAGGTTTGAGGTTGGTAAAAACACTTCCCCAATTATTCAACAGGAAGACAGTACTGATTTAGTTCGTATAACCTTACCGTGGAATTCTAAAGCCCCCAAGCCAGAAGAATTAAACCGTAAATCAGTAGAGGAAACACTTAAAAGTATCTTGGATGTAGGGGCTGATAGGTCATGGTTGATTACAGGTCATCCAGGTGCGGGAAAAACTAGTACTTTGATTTATTTGGGTCAACAGCTTGGAGGTAAAGACGCTGTACGAATTGCCCTTAATCCACACCAAGATGATTATTCTAGTTATTCTCAATATGGCTTTTTAGAAATTAATGAATTGTCCGAAATATTCAATTACTGTCTTTTACTCAAAGCCGAATTAGAACTACGACGTAAAGACAAAAATCGCAGATTCAAATTAGTAGTAGTAGTTGATGAATTGGGGGCAATTTTAGATGCTGGCGATGCTTCTGAAATCATGGCTATCTTCCGTCAACTTGCAGTAGAGGGAAGAAAGTTAGGATTAGTGGTTTTGATTGGTAATCACTCCCAAACTACAAAAGCAATATCAATGGATAGTGAATTTAGAAGCGCGTTTTACCAGTTATTTCTGGTAGGGGCTGCACGTTACGCGGTAGAACAACCACACCGCAATACTGGCTTAAGCAAGCTTGAAGAAAATTACATTAAAAGTGCTGCTTATCCCGCTTTGATGTTAGCTAATATGCAGTATTCACTGGTAAAACATCCTACTCATGGGGATTATAAGCAGTATCGTGATAAGGGTAATTTACCGCGTAATTTAGAACAATGGGAATCAAACATTGATAGTACTGAGTTAGGTAAGTTACTTGGTAACGCCACATATAACTTAGTTACCAACTCAGGGGTAACTCAAGGTAACGAGGGGTTAACTGTTGAAAAAGTTACCTCTAGTGTAACGCTTAAAAAGCTTGCTAATAATGATGTTGCCGAGTTAGATATTTTCCCAGGAATGACCGAAAGCGAGCGTTTTGATTACTGGCTAAAAATCAAAGAACTTGTTGATAAATACGGAAAAGCTTATGTGATTAAGGAGACTTTAAACTGTAAAGGCAAAAATTATCAAAAAGGATGTGATTACCTTAATTTTTTAGACCAAAAATGTAGGTAATTAAGGTGAATATAGTTTATTTAGTTAACGCTCAGAAAACAAGTTTCTTCAAGATAGGTGTGACGAATAATATAAAAAGAAGGATAAATGATATGCAAACAGGTTGTCCCTTAAAAATTAAGTATGTTCATGCTGTATACACAGAACATGGGTTAGAAGTTGAAAATCAATTACACAGTTATGCTTCTGAATATCACGTAATTGGAGAATGGTATGAACTGCCTTTTGAAACAGTAAAAAGAATCATTCTACTTATGAATTTAGTTTGTAAAGAAGCACCTGATTGTTGTAGGGAAGTTGGCAGATTAATTGAGCGATTACCTAGCTTAAGAACTGTCTATAGTACTGAGAATGAACTTCAACTTTGGGAATCAATTAAGGCTTCCTTAAGCACTCAAAGCAAAACTTTTGTCATTACAAACGTTCTAGGATGCGGAGGTAAGTATTTCAATAAATGTTCCGAATTGGTGGAATTGTTACGCAATAAATATGAATAATTCAATTAATTACTAACAGGAATAGTCTTATGAAGGGAAGTAAATATTTACTTCCCTTTGTCATTATCCGAGGTTTAAATCAATCCCATCTGGCACAAGTTCAACTAAATCAATTTCTTGCTGAATATCTCTGTCTTTACCCTTGCGATTAGAGTAATGATTTAAGTCAAACTTTTGATTATGGCTATCAATCAACTGTTTAAATTCATTTAAAGTTTTACCGATCGCCGCAGGTTTAGAACCTGTTAAAACTGCAATCGCACTTTGAGTAATACACCATCTAAAATCATTTTCTGTGGCAACTTCATTGTTATGTCTGATAATTGCTACAACCGCCCTTTTTGTAAGTTCTGAAGCCCTAACTGGATGAGTGCTGAATTTTTTATCATTCAACAAATCTTCTGTTAAAACATTACTTAGATCTTCCTCATGTCGCTTAGACTTACCTATGATACTTTTTGAGTAAAAAACCAAGGCACGGTTTATTAGTTCAATAGGTTCTATCTCTAACTGTTCCATTGCTAACTGTGCAACTTCTGGAATTTCAATTGTTGTTTGTTCGTTATTCATATCAATTATTAATTTGATTTTCCGTTGGTTATCTGTTTGCTGTTTTTTCCATTCTTTGCGGTTATCATCTGCCAACTCATCCCAAGCTTCCTGTGAAAAAGTGAGATATTTAAGTGCTAAATGTTGATACCTTGGCTTTTTACCTTTACCGCTATCTGTAAAATACTGCAACGAATGCTGCTGCTTTTGACTATCCGGGAAAGCTGTTGATACTGCTTTGCGAATGGTAGCTAGCGGATTTTTCCGGCTTGCTGAATTTTCATAAGATTGTGTAATTTCTGCAATTACCTCCTGACAAGCCGATTCAATTTGCTTCTCATTTTTTAGAGTTTGTAATTTTTCTACTAACTGCTTTCCTGTGACTTCCCACTTACTCATTTATCTATTTCCTTGACCTCTTGCAAATAGATTAACTCATCTCTGTATCTATTAACAAGAGGTTATATGAATAGATAAGTTATACTAATAAATACATATAAATTAGATAACTATTATAAGTACAGGTGTATAATACAGGTGAAATAAGTTATATTATTTATGTTCACGTAACAAGTGCAGGTAATAGCAATGCTGAATGCAGAAGAACAAGTAAATCGGCGACAGAAGATAGCCAAGTATTCGGAACAAGATTTGAAAGATATGACCGTTGTAGGGCTTAAGCGCTTGGCTAGTGGCATTATTCCGAATTGCGTCAAAATGAAAAAAGCGCAATTAATCAAGGAATTGTTAATAGTATGTAAGCCAGAAAGAGTTATTGCCGAATTAATTCCCGATACTCCTTTAGAAGCAATTGAAATGAGTACTGTTACGACTTCATATTTTGTTGAGAACGTCAATGAAGATTTGGGAGAATGGACGCAAAACCTTCATCAAGAGTTTAGGGCTTTGGTGCAATCTCGATGGCGTAAAGATGGTACTTGGGATGATGCAATTCATGGTGATATTGCAGGATTAGCATATCGTGTAATACGTTTTTTAGATCAAAGGGAAGGGCATCAGGATAATGGTGGATTAGCTTTTACCACTAAATTGCGATACAGAACTTTTATTTGCAATTTACTTACAGAATTAGTAGAAAGCGAAAAAGATGCTGTTTATTTTAAGCAATTAAAATCAAGCCTTGAAATGTTATTGAGGCAAATAAAAATACAGATAAACGATTTAACTCAGCAGAAGAAAGGATTGCAAGAAAGGCAATTAGCAAAGCGTAAAAAAGCTAAAGAAATAGTCAGTTTTAAACCATTGCATGATTTTGCGGTCAAAACACTCAGTAATCTTGATAAACTAAGTTTTCGTCAATGGAAACGCGTCTCTATAGCTTTAGCAATCGCCACTGGTAGAAGATTGGCAGAAATTCACCAAGGAAGTACTAAGTTTGAATATGTTGACAACAAGCACGTTAGTTTTACAGGTCAGCTAAAAGTTAAAGGAGATGCAGAAGAATATTTTGCAAAAAATCCTAGTTACAAAATACCAGTATTAGTAGATGCAAAGCTTGTTATTGAGGGTCATCAATGGCTTAAAGATAATAATAAAGTTGTTGATAATCCCAAAGCAGTTAACCGTCGTTATAGTGGCGATATTTCTCAAGCTATGAAAGGATTAAAAGCTAATTTAGATATTAATCACGACTTTTTTACATATAAAGGACTAAGAACTGTTTATGCCCAAGTTTGCAGCAAAGTTTTTAATAATGATGATAGTGACAATACTTTATATCTAGCTGAAATATTAGGGCATGGTAGAGGGGAATTGCTAAAAGGAGAAAACTTAACTGATATGCTTACACCACAGTCCTACAATAGTGATTTCAATGTTACTGATACAGATTGTGTTCTAGAGGCAATCAAGCCGTCATCAAAGAGTGATAAAAAACTGTTAAGAAGAATAGTTAAAAAGCCAGAAAATAATCAAGATTCAACTAAATAATAATTATTTTTAATTTATATTTTATGGATGTACTTGGAAGTTAATTGATAAATGTTAACTTCCAAATAAACGAACATATTTAAGATTTTGTCCTTTCACAGCAGATAACAAGCCGCCCCTTATATCTACCTCACCGCAAAATTTCAGTAATTCAAAATACCAATATCCGATATTTAATGCTAAGTCTTGGTAAAATCAGTTATGCCAATTCTGTATAAAACAAGCATAACTAGGTCATGACTGATATCAATATTGATGAAATAATTAAAAAAATTAAATACTTAAAAGCACTTCGAGAAGAACTTTTACAGAAAGATTTAGCACCTCAAGGGGCTTGGATTCACCAATACCAAGTACATTGTAGTTATCCAAACGGTCATGAGGCTACTTACACTTATGCTAAGTGGCAAGCCGATAAGCCGATTTTTAAACGTAATCCTAAGAAAAATGCCAGACCTTTGAAGTGTGGTAAGGACAAAGAATACACCACTCATCAGCATATTGGTAATATTGAAACTGACCCAGAAGTTCAAGAAGCTTACAAGTGTTGGGATAACCGCAAGCAGTTAGAACATATTGAAAAAATTTTTAAAAATATCGAAGTAATGCTTTATTCTTTAACATTGCCAAACTGTGAAAATACTGATGACTTGAAATAGCACAATAGTTAGTGTCGAGGTATTGATATAAAAATCCAAAAATAAAATGATTGAAAAAATAAATGAATTTATTCAGTATCTCAGCGATGGAAATACAATATGCCCTGCTTCCGATATTAGTCCCGAAGCTGAGAAAATTGCGAGAAAGTTGTTAAACGTTCCCGGCATGACTCTAACAAATACATACGACTTTAATAAAGCTTTGCCTATTTTGAAGTTAAAAGAAGGCACTGTACTGAGATTCTACAAAAACCCGTTTGGAGTTAAGCATATATTTTTAGCTAATAATTCTGGAGAAGTATTTTTTGCTGGTTTTGTAGGTTGGATTCACTCTGATGGACTAGATAAAGCTATAAAGCAAATTTGTCAGGAGTTTAGCCAGCAATCGTCTAATTTTGTTCATATACAAATTTCTTCCGATTCCAAATTATTACCATACGAAAATTGATTTTAGGTAAAATTTTCAAGTTATCGCGCTATTAGCGCGATAAACGGATTTTATTTGATAAAAAGCGTTTCGGCTATCAACCCAGATACTTCTGTTCAATTTTTAATTAATAACAGCAGTAAACAAAATTCAACCAAAAAAAATGAGTAAATTATAGAAAAAGTTTTAGTACATAAGTTTTGCATACAGCCACGCAAAATCTTCATCTAAATTTCTGTAAGTCTTCGGTATCGAGGTTTTTCAATCCTCAGCTATAACAGAGATACAAATATTACTTGATTGGGGAACATCTAATGTTGGATAAATTAATCAATTTAGGAATTCAAGTTGTAGCTGATGAATTAGAAGCATCCGCACAAAGCGGTACAACCCCATTTGATTGGAATATCATAGGACTGGATAAATCCCGTCCTTCTCAAACCCGGTCAAACGGAAAAACAATACATAATTCAGAACATATGAAACGGAAGATTGATGCAGTTAGGAAAGGTTAAAACGGTAAGTGTAGAGAAAAAATTTATGTTTTCTCTACACTTACCCTTGAGAAATGACCAGTCATTATTTTTCAACATAAATAGTACTTCTGTACTTCAATACAACAAGCATATCTCAATTTTAGGGGGGTGACTACCAAAACAAAGCCTTGAGAATACGCTATATCAATAGCTTTAGGCGGTAGTCATCCCCTGCCGTAGTAGTATTTGGGAAATGTATTTTGGTAGTCATCTGTGACTATATATATATACAGGGGATGACTACCGACGGAATGAGTATGAGTTAGTTCGACTAGATACTACAAGCTATCTCAAAACGAACTTGATGACCCGGATAGAAAAGCGGTAATTGAGTCATTAAATTTGAAGTTCAAAAACGAATCGTCGGAATGCCCTCAAGCCCAGTCACAGCA
>CAYMZW010000145.1:0-14446 GCA_964395005.1 uncultured Rivularia sp. | reverse complement strand
TAACTCCTAACTCCTAACTCCCTACTCCCTACTCCCTACTCCCTTCATTAAACAACCGCGACAATTGACTTAAAATTCTAGATCTAGCATCTGTTGAGGTATTTTTTAAGCCGTACAAATTAAGTTTAGGTAAAACAACTTCAATAATATTATCTTCCAAAAGATGATCTAATAAATCGCCAACAATATCTTCATTATTTTCCTTATTTGTAAGGTCAAAAACATCTGTCAAATAATAAATCTGCTCTATTCCTTTTGACTCAAAGTATTGTACGAGTCGCCACGCATCAAATGCTTGTGGATAATCTACAAATCCGGCATGAATATCAACTATAATATAAGATTTTTCCGATTGAAAATAAACGCCGACTCCATGTTTATCAAATGTCCATTTTTCCTCTTGTAGCGATAATAAACCTTGACGGGGACAATTAGCGGAGAAAGATTTACTTACATTGGGATATATCTGGCGAAATGCTAAATTGAGATTGTTTTGTAGCTCTACAAATTCTGAAATGATTTGAACTGCCTGACTCGTTTTGATTGACGACTTCATTTAACGTACTCCTAGCCTTGGTTTTGCCGATACATAGCCCTGCGGTGCTATTTACAATATAATCAAATTTTTCACCTTCAAGCTATATCTTTAAAAATTATCAAATAATTACTAGCTATACAAGCTAACGTAATTTTCTAAAAAAATCAAACAGGTGCTGCATACCTTATTTTATGCAACATCTCTACAAGATTCATATATACCATATGTCTTCGCAAACCAGGCACAACAATGATTTTATGTAATTTTACTAAAAATCACTTATCCTAAAAAAATTCGTATTATTGTTAGTTGATAAATCATTTTTAAATATTTTAGTTAATTCTAAGAGAATCTGAGAATAATTTTGTCATCGAAGAGCTATAGCTCATTTAAATCTGTATTCGCAACCCTAAAAACACTGATTTTTAAGTTTATCTATCAAAGTAAGATATATAAAAATTTTCATCTTCCATATTTAATAATTTGTTTTGTGAATGGGAACTATACATATAACCGTTTAGTTGCTATTTTCCTATTACTGCAATGTTACTAGAAAATTTAATTACCATCCCCAAAGCTGAATACAAGTCGATGCGTGAGAAAATCGAGCAATTGCAATCTGCTGTAGATACAGTAGAAACAAGATTGCATAATTTAGCCGATAATGTGCCGGGAATGATTTACCAATTTTCTCTCAATCCCGATGGTACCATGTTAATCCCTTATGTATCTTGCGGTTGCCAGCAAATTTATGAAGTAGAAGCACAAAAAATACAGCAACAGCCAGAAGTAATCTTCTCGATGCTGCATCCAGATGATCAAGATATGTTCAGTCAAACAATATCAGCATCAGCCCAAACTCTACAAAAATGGGAACAGCAATGGCGAATTACTACGCCTTCGGGTAAAGTAAAATGGCTGCAAGGATTTTCGCAACCTAAATTACAACAAGACAATTCTATAGTTTGGTACGGTTGCGTTATTGATATTACTCAACGCAAACGAGTTGAAATAGAATTAGCACAAATCAACGAAAAATTACACGAAAATATACAAGAAAAAACTTCAGAATTAAAGGCTTCTCAGGAAAGATTGCAGCGTTTAGCAGATAAAGTACCGGGAATGCTTTACGAATATCATCTTGATAATGCTGGAAATGTTTTAATGCCTTATGTCTCTTCTGGAAGTAGTTTAATTTATGAATTAGAGCCAGAAGAAATTCAACAAGATATAGAACTTCTCAACAAACAAATTCATCCTGAAGATTTGCCCACAATGCAGCAAACTCTCATACAATCAGCCCAAACTTTAGAAAAATGGGAAGCTTCTTGGCGAATTATTACACCTTCAGGCAAGCAAAAATGGTTGCAAGGTATTTCCCAACCAACATTACAAGAAAATGATTCAATAATTTGGTACGGTTGTGTTCTTGATATTACCAAACACCAGCAAATAGAAGCAAAATTGCTGCAAAAAGAAGCTGAGTATCGTAATATTTTTGAGACAGTTACCGATGGTTTTATCATTATCGATTTAGAAGCTAGAAAAGTAGTTGCTGCAAATTCTACAGCTTGTGAAATGCATGGTTATTCTAAAGCAGAATTTATCGGAATTCATCCTACAGCTTTTATTCATCCTCATTACAATAATTTGTTAACAAATTTTATCGAAGTTATATCTTCTGGCGCACTTTTTCATGCTCAAGCAATTGATATATGTAAAAATGGCTCTGAGATACACGTAGATGTTAAAGGAACTGAGTGTATTTATAACGGTAAACCTCATGCTCTATCAATCGTGCGGGATATCACCAAGCTAAAACTAGCAGAAGAAAAACTCCAAAAACAAACTCGTACTCTCAAAGAAGCATTAAACAAACTCAAAAGTACTCAAGCCAAACTTGTACAATCGGAGAAAATGTCATCTTTAGGACAAATGGTAGCTGGAGTTGCTCATGAAATCAATAATCCTGTAAACTTCATTCACGCTAATATAAAACCTGCTTGCGAATACGTACAAGATTTATTAGGATTGCTTGCGCTTTATCAACAATATTACCCCCAACCACATCCCGAAATCCAAGCAGAAATCGAGACAATCGAACTTGATTTTCTTCAAAATGACTTAACTAAAATACTTGAATCTATGCATCAAGGTACCACCCGCATCAGAAAAATTGTTCTATCGCTGCGGAATTTTTCACGCTTGGATGAAGCCGATTTGAAAAAGGTAAATATCCACGAAGGTATCGATGCAACTTTGATGATTTTAAACAACCGTCTCAAAGCAAAACCAGGTAGCCCCGAAATTCAAATAATCAAAAAATACGATAATTCTTTACCTTCTATCGAATGTTATCCAGGGCAACTAAATCAAGTATTTATGAATATTTTAGCTAATTCTATCGACGCATTAGAAGATAAAATAAAAAAAAATCATCAAAAAAATCATCCTGCTTTTAATTCTCTAATTACGATTAATACTAAACTAGTTAAATCAAATTACATTAGAATTGGTATTGCTGATAATGGTTGCGAAATTCCTGCCAACATTCAAACTAAACTATTCGATCCATTTTTTACAACCAAGGAAGTAGGTAAAGGTACCGGATTGGGATTATCTATCAGCTATCAAATCATAGTTGAAAAACACCGTGGAAAACTTAATTGTTATTCTCAACCGGGAAAAGGTACAGAATTTATAATTGAGATACCAGTTTTTCAGTGAGCAGTTACCAGTTATCAATTATCAATTATCAATTACCAATGCCTAATAATCAGCAAGAAACTCATTTAAATCGCGCTCGTGCTAGTCTCAGACAGGCTTTGTCATGGTATGGCAATTTGCGTAAACCGGGATTTGATTCGGAGTTGGCGGGTTTGGTGAAGCCGGAAATACAGCTTTTAACCGCTAATTTAAATAAACTCGATTACAATGTGATTCGTATTGCTGCTTTTGGGTTGGTAAGTCGCGGTAAATCGGCGGTTTTAAATGCGCTGATGGGACAAAAAGTGCTGGAAACTGGGCCGCTCAATGGTGTTACTCAATACCCGCGCTCTATTCGCTGGAATCCCGGCGGTAAGGTGGAAGTTGAATTAATTGATACTCCAGGGCTAGATGAAATTGCTGGGGAAGCGAGGGGACAAATGGCGCGGGAAGTTACCCGTCAAGCCGATTTAATTTTGTTTGTCGTCTCCGGCGATATTACTCGTATCGAATATGAAGCATTACTAGATTTACGCAAGGCTCAAAAACCATTAATTTTAGTCTTTAATAAAACGGATTTATATCCCGATACCGATAAAACAGCGATTTACAGCAACTTACAACAATTAGCTGCGGGTAGCTCGATGAAGCCCTTGAAACCTGATGAAATAGTCATGGTAGCTGCCGAGCCTGCACCGATGGAAGTTAGAGTTGAATATGCCGATGGTAGCGAGGATTATGAATGGGAAACTTTACCGCCGCAAATAGAGCAGCTTCAACAAACTATTTTGAAAATTCTCAATCGTGAAGGGCGTTCCCTTTTATCTTTAAATGCTTTGGTACAGGCAAGAGATGCTGAAGAATCTATCGCTTATAAAACAGTGGAATTGCGAGAAAAACAAGCAGAAGATTTGATTTGGCAATATGCAAAATACAAGGCATTGGCTGTAGGTTTAAATCCTATAGCAATATTTGATGTATGTGGCGGAATTGTTGCGGATTTGGCTTTGATTCGCTCTTTGTCTCGACTTTATGGTTTACCGATGACTGGTTATAAAGCCGGAAAGCTGTTGAAAACTATTTTATTTAGTTCCGGTGGTTTGCTGTTAGGAGAATTAGGAAGCAGCTTTCTTCTAGGTTTTGGAAAAAGCGCGATCGCAATTAGTAGTGGTGAAAATCCGATGAATATCACAGCTTTTGCGGGAACCGCTGTGACGCAAGCCGGTATCGCCGGATACGGTGCTTATTCCGTAGGTAAAGCTGCTCAAGCCTATTTAGAAAAAGGCTGCTCTTGGGGTGAATTAGGGGTTAGTAATGTAATAGAAGAAATATTGCGTGAAGTTGAACCGGATACTATTTTGTATCGTTTGCAGCAGGAGTTAGGTAATTAGTAATTAAATCAATTCATGAGTAAAGTCACAATGCACGCAAACAATTATTGCTGTAATGAAGGTTATTCTTTTAAGATTAAATAAAAACCAGGAAAAAGATTTTGAATCACACATCAACCTTAAAAGAAAAGTTACAAACTCTCTTGGATAAAATTACATCCGAAGATGATTCTCCCGTAACAAATTTGACTTTAGAGCAAAGCTTAGTAGAAGAAATTGAGCAGCTAACAACGGAAGTAGAGCAAATTAATCCCAATCCCCAACCGTTAGTTAATGCAATTGATTTATTGAATGGAAAGTGGTTATTGCAATACTCAACAGCAAGAGAAATTCGTAATTTAGCTTCCCTGCCATTAGGTTTAAAAGTTGGTAAAGTTTATCAAGAAATTGACGTTGCCACTAAATCATTTTCTAATTTAGCTTTTGTAAAACATCCTTGGGGATTAGTATCTGGAAGCGTTAAAGTTACGGCTACATTTGAGCCAGCGGAAGATGAAACCAATAAACGCATCAACGTACAGTTTGACAAAAGATATCTTGCGATCGACAAAATTATCGGTATTCAAACCCCAAAACTAAATCCATTTAAAGTTGTTCAAGCTAATAACCCTCAAAGTAGAATACCCACTCTTGACGTTACCTACTTGGATGAAACATTAAGAATTGGCAGAGGAGGAGGTGGAAATTTATTTATTTTGAAGCGCGTTTAATTTTTTAAGTAAATTTACTTTTGATATGGCTTAAATACTATGAATATTAATCAACGCCAACGCTACCAACAAGTAATTTTATCACACGCGAGAAAGCCGCAACATAAAGGTAAAACTAATCCCATACATCGCCAAAATCAAGGTGAAAATCCTTACTGCGGCGATAAAGTTGATTTAACGTTGATGCTGGATGAAACTCAAACAACAATAGAAGATATTAAATTTGAAGGTGCCGGATGTGCTTTATGTTTGGCTTCTGCTGATTTAATGGCAGGTGCTGTTAAAGGTAAAGATGTATCAGAAGCGCTAATAATGATAGAAGATTTTCGTCAAATGGTGATTGGAGAAACTACCTTAAAACCACCTTTAGAAAAACTCAATATTATGCAAAGCGTGGCTAAATTTCCCATGCGGGTTAAATGCGTTACTTTGCCTTGGCATACTTTGAAAGGGGCTTTGACTATGGAAAAGCAGTGTTAATTAATTCATGCAAGCAAATCAAATAGTTATTTAAATATTATTAATAATTCCAAAATTACTTTACCAGAATCTGGTAATCAAATATTCTTGTCTTAATTAATAAAATTTAGGAATTATTATATTAGTCACAAAATTTTTTTTACAGAGACAAAAAATTATACTTAATCCATTCCGTTAGTTTAATTGATGGGTTATATAGTGTTAAGTATATATTCTGACAAACAAATTTAACATAGATAATCCCTGAATAAATTGTAGTCTTTGTGCTGAACTGGATTTTATACCTATAATATTTATGTTTAAAGTTTCTTAGAATACAAATTTTAATAAAGATTGTATAAAGTGTTTCCGACACTACTATATTTTAAGTATATTAAATTATACTTTTCATAAGGTCGCAGATAGCATTAATTATCAAACTTATAATATTGGATTTATTCAATGCTATTCAATTCTTTCAAATTCATATTTTTCTTTTTGCCAATCGTTCTGCTAATCTTTTTTCAGGTTGGTAAAACAGGTAATTATCGATTGACTACAGTTTTCCTTGTTGCTGCTTCTTTAGCTTTTTATGGCTGGTGGAATCCACCATATTTGCTAGTACTAATATTTTCTTTAATATTTAACTACTTTATTGGCTCGGCTTTGAGCGAAAAATTTAAAATACCTTTTAGTAAAAAGCTAATTCTTACTTTAGGAATCGTAGTAAATCTTGCTTTAATTGGTTATTTTAAGTACGCTAACTTCTTTTTGTCTTCCGTTAATCGTTTATTCGGAGCAAATTTTGAGATTGGAAATATTATTTTACCTTTAGCAATATCATTTTTTACCTTTCAGCAAATTGCTTACTTAGTTGATGCTTATAAGGGAGAAACTAAGGAATATAATTTTTTAGATTACTGCCTTTTTGTAACCTTTTTTCCACAATTAATCGCCGGTCCGATCGTACATCATAAAGAAGTGATGCCTCAATTTGCGGATAAATCGACTTATCGGTTTAACCCAGAAAACATGGCTGTGGGAATGACTATTTTTAGTTTAGGGCTATTTAAAAAAGTTGTATTTGCAGACAATGTTGCTGTTTACGCTACCCCAGTATTTAATGCTGTGTCGCAAGGGAATACGCCTACTTTAGTTGAAGCTTGGGTTGCTGCATTAGCCTATACATTACAGCTTTACTTTGATTTTTCAGGCTATTCAGATATGGCGATCGGGATAGCTAGAATGTTCGGTATTAAACTACCGATCAATTTTGACTCTCCTTATAAAGCTATAAGCATCAGCGACTTTTGGCGGAGATGGCATATTACTCTGTCTAACTTTCTGCGAGACTATCTCTATATTCCCCTCGGTGGTAGCCGCAAAGGTGAATTTCGTCGCAATCTTAATCTACTAATTACAATGCTCTTGGGTGGGCTTTGGCATGGTGCTGGTTGGACTTTTGTTTTTTGGGGTGGGTTGCATGGAACCTACTTAGTTATTAATCATCAATATCGTTCTTTACGTAAGCGTTTGGGACATGATTTAAAGAATAGTAATTGGTTTGATAAAGGCTGTGGTTGGTTACTCACTTTTGTGGCTGTTGTAGTTGGTTGGGTATTCTTCCGTGCTGGAAATATGACTATTGCTTTTGTGATTTTAAAAGGAATGATTGGTTTAAATGGAGTTTCTTTATCAGAATCATTTTCAAAAGAATCTATTTTATGGATTATATTTTTACTGATTATTGCTTGGTTTACTCCAAATACACAGCAATGGATGGCACACTATAATCCTGCGCTCAATCATGACTTTATCAAAAATCCTTCAACATCCTATCTAGGTTTTTGGCAAAGATTGCAGTGGAAGCCTAATAAATTTTGGGCTGTGATAATTGCAGTCATTTCTCTGGTAGCTATTTTATCTATTTCAAAAGAAAACGAGTTCCTTTATTTCCAATTTTGAGGTACTGCAAATGAAATTAACTGAATGTTACATCAAAAATTATATAACGACTTTTTTCGCCGGATTAGTCTTAGTTGCGAGTTTTAACTTTATAGTAGATCCCCGAAAAATATTTGCAGCAGTAGATATTAAAGGCTTTAATCATGAAAAACCATTTATATTAAATGCTGGCTTACGTAAACTAAAATCAGTTGAAATTGAAAGAGGTAATTATGACACGATTCTACTAGGAACTTCTCGTACAAAACATGGATTAAATCCGAAACATCCAGTATTTAATTCTAGTAAAGTTTATAATGCAGCACTGTCTGGTACCAGCATATATGAAACTTTTCGAGCCTTTGAGTTTGCTAACAAAAAATCAAATTTAAACAAAGTTGTAATTGGATTAGATGCCATTTCTTTTTATAGCGCTAAAACAACAGGAGGAGACTATCACGAATCCAAATTTTCTAAATCACATAATAATATTAAATTGATTTCAAATGAGATACTTTCAAAAGACAAACTGATTGAATCACTATTAACGATTAATTTTAATTTAGAAGATAAACGTGACGAACATATCACGAGTGGATTTTTTACAAGAGCAGATTCTTCTAAATATACTCGTCGAGAATTATTTACGAAAACATTGGAAGAATTCTTGGTTAGAGAAGATTTGTACCCTGGCTTATATGACAGCCCAGAAAGAATAGAATTGTTAAGAGAAATCTTCAATCAGCGGAAAGATAATACGAAATTGTATTTATTTATTTCTCCAGTTCATGCTTTCCAGTTAGAAGGAATGGATAGTATTAATCGCTTCTCTAAATTTGAACAATGGAAGCGCGATTTAGTCAAAATTGTCGAAGAAGATGCAGTTAAAAACCCTAACAAACAGCCGATAGTTTTATGGGATTTTAGCGGATACAATACTTACACTACAGAGAAAATTCCCCCTGCTGGTAGTAAACAACAGATGAAATGGTATTGGGAATCATCACACTATAAAAATGAGTTGGGAGATATAATACTGGATAAAATGTTTAATTATCCTCAAAAAAATAAGGATGCTTCTAGTGATTTTGGCGTAGTAATTAATTCCGATAATATAGAATCACATTTAGAAAAAATTCGCGCCGAGCAAGCACGATATAAACAAAACTTTCCTGAAGAAGTAAAGGAAGTAGAAAAACTCGCGAGAGAAACTGCTCATTCAAGGAAAGTTAGTAAAAAAAATTAATTCCTAGTTAAGCCTACTAAGATGATTCTAAAAAATGTATTTGCTGAAAATGTAGAGACGTAGCACTGCTACGTCTTTTCTATTATCTGATGAATAAACCTTTATACGCAATTAACCAATCCTCAAGAAAATTTATTCAAAAATCCCAAAAGTTTCTTCGTACCATCAGTCAATTTAGTACGCTTATAAGCATCCGCAGCTTTCTTAATTCCTTCCGCTTGCGTCGGATAAGGATGAATTACATCGCTTAATTTATTCATCCCAATTCCATTTACAATTGCCGTAGTTACTTCCGAAATCGTTTCACCAGCATATGAAAAAACTATTAATTTTATCACACGCGAGAAAGCCGCAACATAAAGGTAAAACTAGTCCCATACATCGCCAAAATCAAGGTGAAAATCCTTACTGCGGCGATAAAATTGAATTAACGTTGATGCTGGATGAAACCCAAACAACAATAGAAGATATTAAGTTTGAAGGTACCGGATGTGCTTTGTGTTTAGCTTCTGCTGATTTAATGGCAGATGCTGTAAAAGGTAACGATACATCAGAAGCGCTATTGATGGTAGAGAATTTCCGTGAAATGGTGATGGGAGGAACTACCTTAAAACCACCTTTAGAAAAACTCAATATTATGCAAAGCGTTTCTCAATTTCCCATGCGGGTTAAATCCGTTACTTTGGCTTAGCATACTTTGAAAGGAGCTTTAACTCTGGAAAAGTCTCATGAAAAACAACTTTAACAAGAAAATTCTATTTACTTAGATAATATCAATAGCTATAAAAGATACTTTCAGCATTTATACTGATTCAAATGTAAAAATATACAATATACAATCTTAAGTAAATTAATATTCTTTTTAATAAATTTCAGGATCATCAATGTGGATTTTCTGAAAGTATTTTTTTCAATATAAGAATCCGCTTTGATTCTGAATAAAATATATATTAAAAAGTTGTGAAATTAAGATTATATAACTTCAGGTTAATACACAACAAACTATATTATGTTGAGTTGATCGTATTTAAATCTACCAAATTATTTAATTATCAAACTCTATATATAACATAAGCAGAATATGCTGTTTAACTCTTTAGAATTCATATTTTTATTTCTGCCAATTGCTCTCCTAATATTTTTTAAAATTGGAAAATTTGTCAGCTATCGATTTGCAATAGTCTTTCTTGTCGCTGCGTCTTTAGCCTTCTACGGTTGGTGGAACCCGCCTTATTTACTGCTACTGGTTTTTTCTCTAATCTTTAACTTTTTTATAGGTTCGGCTTTAAGCGATAAAATAAAAATTAGTTTGAGCAATAAATTACTGCTAATTTTAGGAATTATTATCAACCTTGGTTTAATTGGTTATTTCAAGTACACTAACTTCTTTGTCTCTAGCATTAATAGTTTTATTGGCACTAATTTCAATATTGAAACTATTATCCTTCCTCTGGCAATATCATTCTTTACCTTTCAGCAAATTGCTTATCTTGTAGATGCTTATAAAGGAGAAACCAAAGAATATAATTTTCTAGACTATTCCCTTTTCGTAACTTTTTTCCCACAATTAATTGCTGGCCCCATCGTACATCATAAAGAGGTGATGCCTCAATTTGCCGACAAATCTACTTATCGATTTAACCCGGAAAATATGGCTGTGGGCATGACTATTTTTAGCTTGGGATTATTCAAAAAGGTTGTATTTGCAGATAATATAGCAGTTTACGCTACTCCAATATTTAGAGCTGCATCAGAAGGTGTAGCACCTACTTTATTTGAAGCTTGGATTGCTGCTTTAGCCTATACATTACAACTTTATTTTGATTTTTCAGGCTATTCAGATATGGCAATTGGTATATCTAGGATGTTTGGAATCAAGTTACCAATTAACTTTAACTCTCCTTATAAAGCTATCAGTATTAGCGACTTTTGGCGGAGATGGCATATTACTCTGTCTAACTTTTTACGAGACTATCTTTATATTCCTCTTGGCGGTAGTCGTCAGGGTGAAATTCGTCGCAATGCTAACTTATTAATTACCATGCTCTTGGGTGGGTTGTGGCATGGTGCTGGTTGGACTTTTGTTTTCTGGGGTGGGTTGCATGGAACTTACTTAATTATTAATCATCAATGGCGATCGCTGCGTAAACGTTTGGGACACGATTTAAAAAATACCAATTGGTTTGACAGAGGTTGTGGTTGGTTATTAACCTTTGTTGCGGTTGTGGTTGGTTGGGTATTTTTCCGCGCTGAAAGTATAAATACTGCTTTTGTAATTCTTAAAGGAATGTTTGGGTTTAATGGAGTATCTGTAACTGAATTATTCGCAAAAAGATTAGCATTTATACCAAATCTCGACTTACAGTTAAATGGATATTTGCCTATTCTCCAACTCAATCATAAGAATCTAGCTATTAAAATTATTCTTCTATTGATAATCGCTTGGTTTACGCCTAATACTCATGAATGGATGGGTGATTATAATCCAGTACTGAACCATGATGTCAATAATAAAAATGATAATTCCGCTACTTCTTTAAGAAAGCAATTACGGTGGAAGCCTAATAATATATGGTCTGTCATCACAGGTTTTATTACTGTATTGGGTTTTTTAGGACTTACAAAAGTTAGCGAGTTTTTATATTTTCAATTTTAATCTCATCCTTTTGATAATAATACTATACTTATGTTTATAAAATTTTTAAAAAGACATTTTTTGATATCAAGCTTTTTACTGTCACTTATTGGAGTAATAAATTATATTGTCGATCCTTTATGGTACAACCAAGGAAATAAAATCAATCAAGTTAATTTAGCAGTTAATGAAAGATTATCAAAAACGAATTTATACTTAGATGTTAAAAATACTAATTATGACTGCTTTATTTTTGGTAGTTCTAGAGTAACTTTGTTAAATAGTAATTCATTAAAAAACAATAAATGCTTTAACTATGCCTTTAGCGGGGGTACTATTGAAGAATTTGTGAAATATGCAGAATTTGTAAAACAAAAAGGAGCTAGCCCCAAAAAAATTTATTTGGGTATTGATGCTTTTAATTTTGACCCCAAAAATAAAATTGCTGCCAATGTTGTAGTTCCTCAACCGAAACCGATATTCCAACCTTACTTATTTTCATCAGATAATTTAAATTTTTCTATTAGGGCAATTCGTGGTGATTATAATTTACCTCGATTTTACGATCGAGAATTCCAAGCACAAATTATAGATAACGCTCCTGAGTACAAACCTAAACTTTCTAAATCAATATCTAATGAAGCTTGTAATTTATCTAGAATCGATTCTTACAAAAAGTTGAGAAACATTTTTCCTCAAGCTGAGTTTATTAGTTATGTAGCTCCAATTTCACCTTGGTGGGTTTACAACAAAAGTTATTCTCGTGGATTGATGCAATGTCAATTACAAGGGATTCATCAAGTATCAAGATTTTTTGATAAAATGTACGATTTTTCATACCCTTCGCCTATTACAACAAACTTAAAAAATACATATGATGGTAGTCATTTTTATCCACAAGTAAACGATAAAATTGCTGAGATACTAGAAGGGAAACAGTCTAATTACGGTATTCGAGTTGATAAAATGAACTTAGATCGGTATCAAGAATTTTATCGCAAACGACTCAAAGAATTTTTAGATAAACAGGGAAGAGAAGAACTTTGGCGTGGTTAAATTAGGATTAATGTAGAGACGTAGCACTGCTACGTCTTTTCTATTATCTGATGAATAAACCTTTATACGCAATTAACCAATCCTCAAGAAAATTTATTCAAAAATCCCAAAAGTTTCTTCGTACCATCAGTCAATTTAGTACGCTTATAAGCATCCGCAGCTTTCTTAATTCCTTCCGCTTGCGTCGGATAAGGATGAATTACATCGCTTAATTTATTCATCCCAATTCCATTTACAATTGCCGTAGTCACCTCAGAAATACTTTCACCAGCGTGAGCAGAAACTATAGTTGCACCAAGGATTTGATCGGTACCTTGCTTAAGGTGAACTTTAACAAAGCCTTCGGTTTCCCCGTCAGTAATGGCTCTATCTACATCTTCATAATCTATCTTAATTGTATTAACTTCCAAACCCTTTTCTCGCGCTTCGTGTTCGTACATTCCAACGTGAGCAATTTCTGGATCTGTAAATGTTACCCAAGGTATAACTAAATCGCTGAGTTTCTTACGCCCCAAACCAAAAGGAGCAAATAAAGCATTTTGAATTACAATTCGTGCTGAAGCATCAGCCATATGAGTAAATTTCTGGCTTAAACAAACATCTCCTACTGCAAAAATTCGAGGATTTGTTGTTACTAAATTATCGTTTACTTTCACTCCTTTGCTATCATATTCAACACCAACAGTTTCCAAATTCAAACCATTTACATTCGGAGTTCTTCCCGCACCTACCAAAATTTCATCTACAACAATAGAACCTTTTATTCCATTACTTGTATAGTATATTTTCTTGCCTTCCGGAGTACTTTCTACCCGTTCTATTTGAGAACTCAAAATTAAATCAACTTTTTCTTTTTGAAAAACCTTTTGAACAATTTCCGCAGCATCGTTATCTTCTTTATTTAATAAGTGCGAACCGCGATGTAAAATTGTTACTTGAGAGCCAAAACGGTTAAAAGCCTGCGCTAATTCGCAACCGATAGCACCACCACCAATTATTGCCAAACGTCGTGGTAATTGAGTTAAGTTAAATACGGTTTCATTAGTAAGATATCCCGCTTCTTTCATTCCAGGAATATCAGGATGTGTCGCTCTTGCTCCCGTAGCAATTACAGCTTTTTTAAACTTCAGTTTTTTACCAGCAACTTCGATAGTATCCCCACTAGTAAAACTTGCCGTACCCAGAAATACATCCATACCAAATTCATTCGTAAAGCGCTCAACCGAATCAACAGGGCTGATATCCGCTCTTATTCGGCGCATCCGCTCCATAACTGCCGGAAAATCCACTTCTACCTGTTTCGGAGCATGAATTCCGTACTCTTTCGCATTCCACATTTCACCAACAACGCGAGCCGAGCGAATTAAACTTTTAGAAGGCACGCAACCAACATTAGTACAATCCCCACCCATCAAATGCTTTTCAATCAAAGCCACCTTTAAACCCACATTTAAACCCGCAGCCCCCGCAGAAGTTACCAAACCCGCAGCACCCGCACCAATTACAATCAAATCGTAACAATTAGCAGGCTCCGGATTTTTCCAATCATCAGGATGTAAATTCGCAATCAATCTTTGATTGTGTTCATCCATCGGGGGAATAATTACTCTTTCAGAAGTTGAATTAGACATTTTAGTTGTTAATTGATAGTTGATAGTTGATAGTTGATAGTTGATAGTTGATAGTTGATAGTTGTTAGTTGTTAGTTGATAACTGTTCACTGTTCACTGTTCACTGTTCACTGTTCACTGTTCACTGTTC
>CAYMZW010000144.1:0-14561 GCA_964395005.1 uncultured Rivularia sp. | reverse complement strand
TGGTACATTTAATGCTTTAGCTAGCATTTGACTCACCCAAGTACCACCAGACTTCCGATATTCATTGACAATATATAAAGGTATCACTTCAGATAAATGATGAACCATTAAGTAACGCATTAATGATTCTGACTTTTTAATTATGATATTCATTTAACCCGGATTAATTTCTATAGCCATTGAGTCAGTAACATGAGAATCCTTATCTCTAACTGCCTAATATTTTAGAGTATAACAAGCCAGAAAAAACCTGTTGATGCTCAATTTTAGCGCTTACAAGTTCAAGCAGAGGAATAGGGTAAAAAGTACAATTAATACCCAAGTACAATTAAAAATATACAAATGACCACATTAACTTCAATAATTCAAAAAACCCACACCTGGAGAAAATTTTCATTTCACGAACGTTATCTTCTTATCCAAGCTTTGATATTACTTCCTTTAATTCATTTATCTTTGAATTTTTGGGGATTTAAGCGTACTTATTCTATTTTGGGAAATGGGGAATGGGGAATAGGGAATAGGGAATGGGGAATGGGGAATGGGGAAAATTCTATTTCTGAGCAAATCCTGACTACTGCTTCGATGGTGAAAATAGCGGCTAAATATTACAAATGGGCTACCTGTTTGAGAAAATCCCTAGCGCTATGGTTTTTACTACGTCGTCAGGGAATCCCAACCGAATTGCAAATCGGTACGAGGTTTGAGAAAGAAGAGTTTCAAGCTCATGCTTGGGTAGAATATCAAGGATTTGTAGTTGGCGATCGCCAATTTGTAAAACAGCATTTTGTAAGCTTCGAGAATCTAAATTTATCACTACCTTCTAATCTCAGTACCCAACTCCCTACATATAAGCCAGAAATAGAAATATTGCTTTGCTGTACTAACATCCGCACCGATACAGCTAAACCCCAGCGTATAGAAAGCTTATTGCAAAAAGATATTGATTGGAATTATCTATTCAAACAAGCTTGTCAGCAGGGAGTTTTTCTTCTGCTATATCAAAATTTACTTAAATACTACCCCCAAAGCATTCCCAAAAATATTCAACCCCAGCTACAAGCATATTCTCAAATTAAAACCACTCGCAATCTTTTTCTCAGTAAAAAACTTTGTCAAATTATCAAATTATTCAAGAACAATAACATCAAAGTAATTCCCTTCAAAGGTGCTGTACTCGCGGCTTCTGCTTATCGGGATTTAACACTGAAAGAATTCTGCGATATTGATTTAATTATTAAACAAGAAGACTTTTCCAGAGTTAAAGATATATTAACCTCTCAAGATTATCAACCCCGTAATCAACAACAACTTTGGGGACAAGTTTTTACCAATAAAGATGATAGCATTCATATTGATATCCACTGGCAATTAGCTCCTTCCTGCTTTCCTTACCGAGTTGATTTTGAGCAACTTTGGCAGCGTTGTGAAACCGTATCAATTTTAAATCAACAAGTAACTAATTTTTCTGCGGAAGATTCACTATTAATTTTGTGTCTTCAAATCGTTAAAGATGCTCATTACCGACAAGAAAAGCTCAAGCAAGTTTATGATATAGCTCAAATTATTAAAAATCAAAAGTTAGATTGGGAAGTCGTAATTCAACGAGCTAGAGATTTAGGTAGTGAAAGATTATTGTTATTTGGTTTAGGTATAGCAAATAGGCTTTTAAAAGTAGAAATACCGCAAGAATTACAGCAGAAGATAGAAAATGATTTGATAGTTAAATTGTATCTAAATCAGGTCGTAAAGCAGTTATTTAGCCATAGCAATCAGCAAAATAGCGTATTTGGAATATTTCAGCAGGGATTTATACAGGGATTATTTGGATTTGTATTGAGGGCTTTAATGTTGCTAGATAACTCAAAGTTGATAGGAAAGCGTAATAGATATTTATTCGTGCATTTAATTGGTTATATATTCAAACCAAATTCAAATGATTTAGAATATGTTTCGTTTCCTGGATTCTTATATATTTTATATTATTTAGTTAGACCAATTCGTTTGGGGTTGAAGTTTTTGAATCCGTCCCAATAATTAGCTGGCGGTTGAAACCGCTGCTACACAGGCAAAACCCGCCTGTGCGGGTTAAAAAAACTTAGTCCACGCAGGTGGACTTTGCCCGTGTAGCAGCGAATTACTTAAAACTTGCAACCTTACCAAGCCCGATTACCTTGACTATTTCCGACAGCTTCAACTTGTTGATTAAGATTGCTCAGAAACCTATTAGATTGTTGCAGCAAATTATTAAACTCCACACAACCTTCACCAGCGCTACAACTACGAGAAGCATCTCTCAATAAGCGGGAAAGTTCTTCTGCTTGTGCTACAGTTTCTCGACTAACTGTATTCCCTTCAAAGGAACTTGGTAGATTATTGTTGAATACATTATTCCCGGTAACATCCGATTGGTTATCAACTGGAACGGGATTATTAAAAACATTATTTCCCGTCACATCTGATTGGTTATTAACTGGAACGGGATTATTAAAAACATTATTTCCCGTAATATCTGATTGATTATTTTGAGCATAAGCAGGAATAGAAATTAATCCGCTTGCAGCTACAGTTGCACCTGCAATTAAATTAAGCAGTATGTTCTTTTTCATGAAATTATAATCCTTCTAAACTGTGTTAATTGTTTGCAGAGAATATGGTGTTCCAGTAATGTTAGAAAATCAATATCCTATTATGATTTACGCCCTAGTTTATGGAAAAACTATTGTTCCAGTAATTTAGATCCCCCCAACCCCCCTTTTTTAAGGGGGGCTATGAGTGAGCGCTATATTTTTGAAACCTATTCTAATTCTTTTTATTTTCCTCAAAATTTAAACGAAAAACCAGTACCTACAACAAACCTCGTACCATCACCAGCACCAGTTATATCTCGTAAAGCTGGGGTAATAACTAAAGGAATGTTGGGGAATGGTGCTACGCTGACTCCTACACCCAAATCTTGTCCAGTCCATTCGGCTATGATGCTGGCTGATTTAACTGCGCGAACTGCAACGCTACCAAATACGCTTATTTCATCGTCACCATCAAATACTGCTTCTTCAGTCCGAAATTGTCCTCCACCGACACCAAGAGTCACAGCTACTCGGCTAAAAGGTGAGTCGAGTTTTTCTTGGGTGCGGATAATTTTGGTAGCGACTCCGTAGAGGGATTGCTCAAAGTTGTTTTCGTCTCCAATATTGAGAAAACCATTCCAACCAACCGCTACACCCACATCACCCGGTAACTGACGATGTACTTTAACGTTAAAACCACCGCTACCAAAATCGCGATTACGTCCAAAACTAGCTAAGGTGTAAGAAAGTTCCACACCTACCGCTTTCCGAGAATCACCCAAACCAACACCAAAACCCAACCCTACATCATCAATATCAGAAAAACGACCTCTTTCTTGATAGCTGGCGCTGACAAAACCAGTATTGCGATCGCCACCGAAACCAGTAGGAACATAAATGCTGAAACCCGGTGAATAAAAGAATGATGGAATTTCAATATCTTTTACCGCATCTAGCTGGTTGAGTATGTTTTCTACATCTTGTGGAGATGCATTCTGTGCTTGAATTAACTTATTATCCGTTGAATTTATTTCAGTGTTTTCTCGGTTGATATCTGTAAGATTATCCGTTGCTAAAAATTCCGGTTCTGTGATATTTCGATTTCTCGAATCAGAAATATAATTCTTATTGGATTTAACAACTGGTTTATTCGCAAGCTGTAACGGATTGTGTTTTGAATTCAAACGGGATAGTAGTCGATGATTACGCTTACCAGTTTTCAGTCGTTGGATAAGATTAGCATTTTGATGATTGTTAGATAATCTCTCAAAATCAGAATTAATTATCAAATTGTCAGTATCTGATAATTCTTTTTTCAGAGGTTTTTTGTTTTGATAGAAAACATCGGTATTGATGCTTTGCGGTTTGACGTTATTTAACTTTAAAGTTTCTAAGGTACCAGTATTTTCTTTAAATTCAGTAGCTTTAGCCGGAGTGATTTGAGCAACTGCGGTAACAGCAAACGCAATAATTAGAGAAAATTTCCGGTAGTGTAAAAAATAATGTGGCTGACTTATAGGAATCACAGTAGATTTATTTATGCTATGAAAGGTACGACTTTATATCTCATACCAAGAGATATGATTAAACTTATACAGTTATGGCTTGGATATCCAGAAATATCAACTTTTATCTGGGGAATAACCTCGCCCCTTCTCCTCTCCTTAATAAGCAGAGGGGTATTTAAGATTTCAATTTCTTAATTTTTCCGGTTAAAGACCTTTTTTTACTGAAAAACTGCTGTAGTTATGGCTTCTATTTAATTAAAAATTTAATTAATAACTCGCCAAAATCAGTAAAAACAGTTATAACAGAAACCGCATATATAACAATTGCTACTAGAAAACTAATTTGATTAATATCGATTTAAGTTATCGCGTAAAAATAATAATACAGATATTTTCTATCGATTCCCCATTTCCCTATTCTCTACAAAAAAAATCCTATGAGCGGTATTATCAGTCTAATCAATCTCAACAACGAACCCGTTAACCAATCTCTCCTCGGTGGAATGACCGACTAAATGGGGTTTCGCGGTCCCGATGCTCGTCAAACATGGCATCAAGATAACATCGGGTTGGGACATACTTTGTTGCGAACAACCTCGGAGCAAGAACGCGAACGACAGCCTTTTACTTTAGATGAGCGAGTATGGATTGCTGCCGATGTCAGATTAGATGGACGTAAAAATTTAGTTGTAGCTTTACAGGCAAGGGGTAGAGTTATTGATGAAAATGCGCCCGATGTGGAGTTACTTTTACACGCTTATTATGTGTGGGATACTGCTTGTGTAGAGCATTTGCAGGGAGATTTTGTTTTTATTATCTGGGATGAAAGACAGCAAAGACTATTTTGCGGACGCGATCAGTTTGGTATTTTACCGTTCTACTATGCTCAAGTTAACAATACTCTGATTTGCAGCAATACCCTTAACTGTATTCGCTTACATCCCCAAGTATCGACGGATTTAAACCAGCAAGCTGTAGGGGATTTCCTCACCAGGGGAATGAATATGGAATGGGATACGACTATTTTTAACGATATAAAAAGACTTCCCCCAGCCCATACTCTAACTTGGCAAGCTGGAAAATCAAATCCCCAAGAATTAACTATACAAAGATATTGGCAATTACCCCGCCTTCAACCTTTAATCTTCTATAAGAAACCCCAGGAATATGTAGAGCATTTTTCCGAACTCTTCGAGCAAGCAGTTAGCGACAGATTGCGGACAAATCGCATTGCTACCCATCTCAGCGGAGGAATGGATTCTACGAGTATTGCGGCGATGGCAAATAAGGTACTTTTGGAAAGAGGTGAACCCTTTGATTATCAGGCATTTACCGTGCGCGATCGCCTAATGATGCCAGAGGAAGATTCCTTTGCGAGCATGGTAGCTCATTATATCGGCATTCCCTTAAATGTAATCAACGCCGAAGGTAAGGTTTGCAACACACCTACAGCAAAACTTCAATCCCCATTACCCGAACCCGGTGGTATTCCCGGACGCAATGGTGGTAGCGATTTAAACCAACGCTGTGCTGACCATGCGCGAGTGGTATTAACTGGATTTGGTGGCGACCCCGGTTTGCGATTTGGTGAATTCGACTTCTTGGTGTGGTGGAAACACGGTTTGCGTCGAGAGATATTCCAGGTGCTGGGACATCATTTACGAACCCATCGCTCTGCGAAATTATACTTACGTCAAGGGAGAGCTTATTGGCGAAAAATTACCAAGCAAAAAGTTGAGTTTCCGACTTGGTTTAATGCCGATTTCGTCAAGCAACTGGACTTACAGCAACGAGACGAGCAAATTAACGCTGAATGCATAGATTATGTCGCTCGCTACGGAATGGCTAATTGTCCATTTTGGTCAAATATCTTTGAAAAAGCTGACCCCGGTTCTACGGGTATTCCGATTAAACCTTATTATCCCTTCTTCGATTTGCGCTTGGTTAACTTTATGGTATCAATTCCCCCGATTCCTTGGTTAGTCAATAAAAATATCCTCCGCTATTCCATGAAAGGTAAATTACCAGAAGCTGTTCGTACACGTCCGAAAATTGTCTTTAAAGCACCGGAAGAGTATATCCAGGGGATGCGCTCAAGTGTGGGATTATGGGCTGGGGATTTGTTAAAGAATACTCCTGGTTTGGAAGATTATGTAAATATTGTTGAGTTATTGGAGTGTTTGGAGTCTGAGGAGATTGATACTCAGAAATTAATGGGGTTAGAGAAAACTTTAATGGTTGCTTATTGGTTGCGGAGTTTGCAGGAAGATACCCGGTTTGATGGTGTTGATAAAGTTGATAGGGTTCTTTGTGGAGTGGGTTAATTAAATATGGTGGGTTGTATTCTACCCCGTCTGGGACTGCAAGTCCCAGCCTAATAGCTAAAGTCCTGTCTTGAAAAGTTGCTCTTGGGGGAAACCCCCAAGACCGCACTTTCCGCTATAAATAGGACTAGGGAAAAATTGATCAGAATAAATTGGACAAAGCACAATTCACAACTAGTCTATTTCATTAATTATGACGACTTGCTTTTTAGTCCTATTCATAGGACTTATGCTATTAGCTTGGAGAGCAGCGCGGCGTGCACGGTGAGCTAGTGTGGTCTTGGGGGTTTCCCCCATGAACAACTAGTGAACCCGGAGGGAGGTTCCCTCCGTTGTAGCGACTGCGGAGGTTTGCAACCCCGAGCGGGTGTGAGAGAAAACTCATCAAAATTAATTATTGGACTACTACTCCCAATTACCAATTACCAATTACCAATTACCAATTACCAATTCCCCATTCCCCTTGATGATGTCGCGCTTTTGGAAAGTTTTATTTTGGAAACAATAGCGCGTTAGTTCTCCGGAAGATTTTCAACGACTTATTGATTCTCAATCATCAGATAATGGTTGATTTATTTAGTTTGTTTTTTTTGAATAATTCGGAATAATAAAATGGTGCGTGACGGCAATATTAACAGTTATCGTTATTATTAATAATTTATCGTAGCCGTCACGCACCCTACTAACTCGGTTTGATGGTGTTGATTTACTCGTTGAAGAAACAACGAACACACAGAGAAATTTTATGCTCGCATATAGGACTTAAAATCACTAAAATCAAAGATTCCATCATAATCGGATTTATTTTCCTTTTCCTCTCTCTATCTTTAAGACGATTCCAATCGTCAATTTCTGAATTTTTCGAGAACACTTTTCTCTAACTCAAATCTGTGAAAATAAAATCGAACCCGTCAAAATCAGGAGCTACAAATATAGACTTAGTTGTATTGTTGATTTACCGTGCTTCCTTAATGTGGGTGGCTGATAAGGAAGGCGATTATCCACTTTTTCAGATTGATTTTCTTCTTGGGATTCACTTTTCTCTTTAGGTTCTTCAGCCATAGTTAGTTCCTCGGTTTTTGAGATTGATTGCTGGTGTTGTGATTTGCTTATGACACTATCGCAATTAATCAACAATCCTTCTTTTACTAATTCTTCAACAAACGAATTTACATCACCACGCAAGGTAACTTCATCCATTATATAAATTTGAGCCAATTGCTGTATTACCATCTCCACGCTGTCTAAATCAGTAAACAACTGCCAAAACTTAGTTCCTACAGCATCTAAAGTGTAATAAAATTCCGACTCGTAATGTAATATAACTATTTCCCCGTTAACTTGTGTGGAGAGAGCATTTTCTGAGATATATAGTTTTTGGTTAAGAATAGATGTTGCTTGATTCATAATTTTAAGAATATAGGGTTGGGAGGAATGGGGAATGGTGTAAATAAGCAATTCATATCTTGCAGGATAAAACTACGAATTAGGCTCACAAAGTTTCTTCTCGCTACCTGTAGCATTATATTCGAGATAATCTTTTACTTGTTGGCAAGCGTCATCCATTAGTTTGTCTAATTTCAAGTCTTTCAAATTCCATAGAATTAACGTTTTGTCATCGCTAGCTGAGACAAGAGTTTTACCGTCGGGATTAAAACTAACGCTAGTCACTCCCCCAGCGTGTCCGTTTAAGGTTTTAAGTTCTTCACCTTTAAGGTTCCAAAGTTTTACAGTATCGTCTTTACTTGCAGAAGCAATAGTTTTTCCATCGGGGCTAAAAGTGACGCTTAAAACATCATTATTATGCCCACTAAGGGTTTTGAGTTCTTTGCCCGTGTTGCTCCAGAGTTTGATGGTATTATCTTTACTACCAGAAGCAATGATATTTCCATCGGGACTCCAAGCTACACTCGCGATTGAAGCATTATGTCCTTGGAGAGTTTGGATTAGTTTACCGTTTTTGTTCCAGAGTTTAATAGTGTTATCTCCACCACCAGAGGCAATGATATCCCTCTTAGGATTCCAGGCTACACTCCAGACTTTAGCGTTATGTGAGAAAGTTTGCAGTTCTTTACCGTCTTTGTTCCAGAGTTTGATTGTTTTATCTTCACTACCGGAAGCAATGGTATTTCCATCGGGACTCCAAGCTACACTTTGCACTGGTTTTTCATGTCCGGAGAGAATTTTAAGTTCTTTCCATTGGTTGTTCCAAAGTTTGATTGTATTATCCTTACTAGCAGAAGCAATGGTATTTCCATCAGGACTAAAACTAATGCCCTTAACTGCACCCTCATGTTTAATTTGAGTTGGAATAAATTTCCATTCCCCATCCTTCAACGTCCAGATTTTTATGGTATTGTCCGTTCTACCAGCAGCAATGGTATTTTCTTTTGGGTTCCAAGCGACGCTCCAGAATTCAAATACTTTTTTATCTCCCTGAAGCTTTTTAAGTTTCCGATCTGACTTTCTCCAAAGTCTAACAGTATTATCCTCGCTAGCAGTGGCAATTGTGTTTCCGTCAGGACTCAATTTAATGCTTTTGATTAAACCTTTATGCCCTTTGAGGATTTGGAGGGTTTTTTCCTGCTTGTTCCAGAGTCTAACAGTATTATCCTCGATAGCAGTGGCAAATTTCTTACCATCTGGGCTTTTTCCCATCGTTACCCGTTTTTTATCGCCAGTGATTTTTTGACATTGGATAGTTCCGTGGCGTGTGTTCCAAACTCTATCAGTCCGATCGTTGGTACAAGTAATAGTTTTCCCATCAGGACTAAAGTTGACGCTATAGACTTCACTATTATTGCCTACTGTTTTGGAATAAATTTCTTCGCCATTTAGATTCCAAAGTTTAATTGTACCATCTCCACTGGCTGTAGCAATTTTCTCGCCATCAGGACTCCAAGCTACATCAAAGACGGTACCTTCATGTCCTATTAAACGATTTTGCTCTCTGAATCCATCTTCATAAACTGCTGTCTGTAAAGCTGTTAAAATTAAATTACGAATTTTTTGATTTTTTTTCTCTTTATCCAATTCTTTTATTCGTTTCCCTGCGTTAATGGCTTTAAGTAGGGCATCAAACTTGAGATTTTGCTGAGATAGGTTCAAGGAAAATCCACTTACAGAATTAAGTTGTGCTAGTTGAATTTTTTGGGCTTTTTCCCTATCATAGTTAGCCCGTTCCTTTTGACGAAAAGCAAACACGCTAACGCCAACGGCAGCCAAAAATGCCATACTCATAGCAACAAGAAAAGCCTTTTGTTTTTTAGCACTTTTTTTCTGCTCTGCTATCTTCTGTTCCTGTAAATCCAGCAAAATTGCTTGTCGGGATTTTTCTTCTTCCTCTGCGGCTTTGATTGCGTGGTTACTCGCGTCAATAAACTCATAATGCAAATCGGTTAGGGCTGGTTTTTTCTTTTTCTCTTCGGTTTCTTCCAACCAGTTTTGAGCAACTATAAAGTTACTACCGCGCAATAATAAGTCATCATTTTTATTCTTTTGCTTCCACTCTAAAGCCCTTTGTAACCACTTACTATGACTGCGGAGGTGTTCTCTGTCAGTTTCAAGGGTTCTCAGCAATTGGTTAAAGTTGGCATTAAAATCTTTTTGATTACTGTTAAAATCAATCCACTGTACTTTCGCTAATTCTGGATGTAAATCGCTGGTATTTACTTCTCGATGCAGCACCGTTACGAAGCGTTTATTCAAGGAAGCTGCATACTCCACCTCATCTCTACAATAAGGTGAATTTACAGAGCGCGGTGAAAGAATAAATAGAAAATTATCGGATGCTTTAATTCCTTGATAAATCTCTTCTTGGAAATCACTTCCCGATGCTATACTTTCTTGATCGAACCAAGTCGTTTTTCCCTGTAGCTGTAAAGCATCATTCACCTTTCTTGCTAAGTCTGAATCAGCACGGGAGTAGGAAATAAACACATCGAGCGACTCTAATGGAGGTTGTTGCTCACTTGCGGTAATAAATTCTGATTGTAATTGGGTGGGTGGATGTTGCGTTCTTTTTTGTGCTACCTCCAACCAAGTTTGGGCGCTCCGCAGGTTATAACCCCGCAGTAAAATACTAGGATTGTTATTTTGTTTTTCCCATTTCAAGGCTTTAGTTAATAGAATTTTATGTTCGTTGTAGTAAGCTGCATCTTCATATAAAATCTTCAGTAATTGACTTTCATCAAGTTGATAATCAGCTTCGGTTAGATTATCCGTAAGGTCGATGTACTGTAAACCCTGCAAAGAAAAAGGTAATTCTAAGTTGTCGATTTTTTGTACCAGTAGGGGAATAATCCGCTTATTTAAGGAAACAGCTATATCCAATTCTCGCTGAGCGTTGATGGATTTTATAGCATTCGGAGAAAGGAGATAAACCAAATTATCGGCTTTTTCAATTCCTTCTTGAATCGAGTTCCAAAACTCTTCCCCTGTTTGAATATCTGTGGTATTCGTCCAAACTGTAATACCTTCTCGTCTTAAACTAGCGCGAATCTTCTCCATTGTCGCTCTATCTTCATTAGCATAAGAGAGCATCACCTGAGTCATCAAGTTATTACCATTTTTGATGCTTTCAGTGATGTATTCACAATGCAAATCGCTGGGAAGACAAGGTGGTTGAGAGTCTTTGAAGCGGATTTTCAACCAATCTTGAGCAAGTTGCTTTTCTTCCCCGGTTAACAAGTACCTCGTTTGCTTTTGATTTCTCTCCCACTCCAAGGCTTTGATTAAAAACTTGGTATGCTCCCCTACATAATCATCATGCAAACGAAGTAGATTAATTAAATCTGCTAGGGATTTGTCAAAATCGTTTTTATCCTCTTGGAAATACACCCAGTTAATCTTACCGATTGTCGGATGCATATTTTGAAAAGATGTGTGTTTCCCTTCAGCTTTGTATAATTCCCATTCCTCATCCGTACCATTAGGATTTCTAGAAAGCCAAGTTTCCCGATTAATTTCATCGACGTGTAATAAAGGAATAATTCGTTTATTACACTTAATCGCTAATTCTATTTCCTTACGACAATAGGCGGAATTGATAGAATGGGGACTAATAATAAACAGGAAATTGTCAGCTTTTTCGATACCATCATCAATTTGATTTTGGAAATCAACACCCAGGGGAATGTCATTAAAATCGAACCAGACACTGAATCCATGCTTATTTAAGCTATTTTGAAGTTTTTTCGCAAACTCTTTACTGTCAGCTCGTCCGTAGGAGATGAAAGCATTGAAAAACTCTGTCATTAACAAAAGCCCTATTCTATGTAAAAATACTTTATATTATAATTTAGTTGTTATAATTATTACTTTTTATTGCTGGTGCGTGACGCTACAAACCTGATTGCTTAGTTTAATTTTTTCTCATAGCGTGACAGAGTTCCCATTAAAAATCTTTAATGGGTTCCCGTTACACACTCTACAATTTAAATATGTAAAAATACTTAGCTATAAACTAACAAACTGTAGTTAAAGAAGCCTCGGAATCCACAAAATTTTCAAAGTGCTGCGGCTTTACTTTTTTGGCGATCGCCTTTCCAATACGCTCTAATTTACCCATATGTTGGACTGAATCCATTTCCTGGACATCCTTGACATTTATATCTTCCAATCCACCTAATTTATCTAGTCCCTTACGAGTGAGTTCCACATCGTAGCGCAAGTAGGTGAATAGCTTTGATTCTAGAGGTCCCTTGGTTTCTAGTAAATCACCAATTTCCCCGTCAATTTCATCCCCTAATAAACACTTACCGAAAACACGGCAGAGAAAATCCTGTTCGTGCTGAGTAGCAAGCATCAGTGCGCCGGGAATAGTCTGAGCATTGTATAAAGTGTTCATTTGAGAAGCTTTTAATTCCGGATTGATATTAGGAGTTGTACCAGTACCAACCGACACCAACAGCATTTTATCCTCACCTGCGGGCCACTTGAGGTTGTAGGGTTCAAGAGTTGCCATCAAGAAGAGTTGGAAAGCTGGATTATTATAGGGGCTTATAGCACCATCAACAAAGATAAACTTATTGTTACCCAACTGAACTTGTTCTGGTGGAAAGAATGTGGGAGCGGCTGTACTAGCTCTAACCAGCTGCCAAAGGGGAAGATTCAAGTTAGAATCAGGCAGTTCTGGATTGTTGTATTTGGCATAGGGATTATTAGAAAGGGGCCAAGGTGAATCTGTGCTAACATTACGCATTACGAGCATCAGCAGAGTTTTCAAATCCTTGCTACCGAAGGTAGTATCTTCTCCAAATACTTTTTTGAGTTCGGCTGCGAGATTTTCATCTCCATACTTATAACGCATCGTTCTAGTAATGTTGAGAATGAATGCTTTATCAAACATCTTCTCGCCACTTTGCCGATAAAACTTTTGAATGTCCGCTACAGACATGCCTATGGAAATCGCAGTCGCAATGATTGCACCAGTACTCGTACCTGCAACATAATCGAAGTAATCAGCTAGAACAAAATTCTCATCTGCACCCAAACTTGAGCGCAGAGTTGATTCAATTTCAGCCAATACCTCAAGAGAAATCATCCCTCGAATACCACCACCATCAAGAGCTAAAAGTTTGTATGGTGGATTTTTCTTGTTCGCTTTATCGTAGATAGACATATTTAATTCCTTTTGGTTTTCTAGATTGTTTTTGTAATTGTGGGGATTGGGGATTGGAGATTGGGGATTGGGTAGAATGTTTATGGTTTTTGCGCTGAAAAAATCTCCTTAAAATATAGTAGATATAGTAGTTTTCAGTTAAATCCAATACAAGGCAGGAACCTCACCCCGTCCTTCGGACACCCCTCTCCTTATTAAGGAGAGGGGAAGGAAAAAGGTCTAATATGCCCAATGCCCAATGCCCAATCCCCTCTAACATAAATATGATTTAATCAACTGAGTCAGATGATCAAAATTCTCTTTGAAGTCAAGTACTTGCACCAAGCCAGAAGCAACTAATTCCTTGGCAGCTTCATCAGTATTTTCCCCACGTAGAGCAGCACACAGTGTATCAGCTAATCGTCCACTACCAGCTACAGCCAGCACGGTTCGATTCGCTTTGTGATTTTCTGATACATCCTTCTTAGAAATTTCTCCACCATTAACTAAAACAGCTACAGATGGCGCTCCCTTGGCTATTACAGTAGCGACATTTGCCAACCAAGGTGATTCATCTCCCCAGTCAGAGCCAGGAATTAACACAAAATGACTGTGATTTGGTTCCAATGCTGATACTTCTTCTGGTGGGGGTTGATTGGGAAGAGCCACCTTCCCCACTGGAGTTACACCGATTAAGGCAAATTGCGCCGATATCTGGGTACGAGCTTGCCCTATCATTTGCATCACACCAAAATCAGTACCACCATCGACAACAGAGGCACCTAGTTTTTCAACTAAGGGAGCCAGCACATTGACAAATAGCGATCGCAAACGGCTTAAATCGGCTTGGCTCATTTTACCCGCACCACCCAAAATTACCAGGATAGGACGCGGACTGTCAAAACCTAATTCGTCCATAGCGTTGGATAAGTCCTTTGCAGACTCAACTCTAATCGCAGGTGCCGTTAGTCCATTTGACATGGCAAGCCTAAAGGGTTTTTCCATGTGAGTATATTAGGAAGGTTAAAGGTTAAAGGTCATAAGTGTTAAATTCCTTCGTAATAAATGAAACTTACACATTTTTATTAGAAATCTCAATTCTTTACTGAGTATACATTTCAAATTCTCCGAATTACAGTGTGTTGATGTAACAGTGCAGATGGAGAAATCATTAGAAAATGAGATCGGCTTCAATGAAACGATGTATCAGATGCATCCTGTATCAAGTTTACATATTTTTTTAATAGTTAGTGCAGTATTATTACTTAAATTGTAAAATGTTGATTTCAAGCATTTCCACTGTGGTGATATTAGATAGTCATGATTTAACTTCAAAAAGTAACGATTAATTGAGACAGCATTCTAGATATATCAACTCATATCGCATCAAAATATCTTGTTTCAATAAATTCCATAATTGTATTTAAAAGGAGAATAAAATCATGGTGAAATCTATGCCTCCCAAAATAGATGTTCCCTTACATAATTATTTATTAGAAAATACAGAATGGAAATGCGAAGAAAAGCCAAATTATAAAGTATATCAATCGGGTAGCCA
>CAYMZW010000143.1:0-14643 GCA_964395005.1 uncultured Rivularia sp. | reverse complement strand
AACAGTGAACAGTTAACAGTGAACAGTTAACAGTGAACAGTGAACAGTGAGCAGTGAACAGTGAGCAGTTATCAGTACTTTTAAAAATCCTACAAAAATACAGTGATAGTTGGTAATTGTTCATCGATCTGTGCAATGCCGGTTTCAATTCAACAACACAACACACAACACAATTACAACGAGGTTAATAGAATGTTTAAGAAGTCATTTGGTTTGGGTTTATTGACTGCTGCTTTGATGTTTGCACCTGGTGCGGCTTTAGCTAATTCTCAAAATCAGAATAGCAATCAACAAACAGTTCAAAACGGTACTGCAATTAATGGTAGTGTAAACGCTCAGAGTTCTGAATCTTTAAATGTGCAAGAGCAAATTCAGAAAACTCGCGAAAAAGTTGGTCGTCGCGGTGGTCGTTTCGGTCATGGCCGTCGTTTCGGTCGCCCTAGCTACTGCGCTGGTAGCTACAACGGACAATCCCAAAACTCTTCTCAGGGAACTGCTCAAAACGGCGTAGCTGTAAATTATTCTGACAATGCTCAATCTGGTAGCAGCGTTAACGATCAAAGACAAACTGCTTCTAATACCCGTGCTTGCCGGTAACAGTTAACAGTTAACAGTGAACAGTTAACAGTTAACAGTGAACAGTGAACAGTGAGCAGTTATCAGTTATCAGTACTTTTAAAAATCCTAAAAAAATACAGTGATAATTGATAATTGTTCATCGATCTATGCAATGCCGGTTTCAATTCAATAACACAACACACAACACAATTACAACGAGGTTTAGACAATGTTTAATAAGTCATTTGGTTTCGGTTTATTGGCTGCTGGTTTGATGTTTGCGCCTGGTGCTGCTTTTGCTAATTCTCAAAATCAGAATAGCAATCAACATACAGTTCAAAATGGTACTGCAATTGATGGTAGTGTAAATGCTCAGAGTTCTGAATCTTTAAATGTGCAAGAGCAAATTCAGAAAACTCGCGAAAAAGTTGGTCGTCGCGGTGGTCGTTTCGGTCATGGCCGTCGTTTCGGTCGCCCTAGCTACTGCGCTGGTAGCTACAACGGACAATCCCAAAACTCTTCTCAGGGAACTGCTCAAAACGGCGTAGCTGTAAATTATTCTGACAATGCTCAATCTGGTAGCAGCGTTAACGATCAAAGACAAACTGCTACTAACAGTCGTGCTTGTCGGTAACAGTGAACAGTGAACAGTGAACAGTGAACAGTTATCAATTATCGGTTAATTAACAACTGATAATTGATAACCAATTAGACAATTCAAATTTTTGAGGTTTTAAATATGCTTAACAAATATACAGCTTTCGGTTTATTGGCTGCTGGTTTAATGTTTGCGCCTGGTACAGCTTTTGCTGATTCTCAAAGACAACAAAACGTACAAATTACAACTCAGCAAGGTACGGCGATCGGTGGTAGTGTAAATGCTCAAAGTGGAGAAGCTTTGAGTATTCAAGAACAAGTTAAATTACGCCAGCGCAATGCTTTTAAGCGTTTTCGCCGCCACTGTCCAGGTAGCTATAGCACTCAGTCACAAACTTCTACTCAAGCATCGGCTCAGACTGGTGGTGCTATAGATTATTCTGACAATGCTCAAGCAACTACTAGCGTCAGCGAACAAAATCAAGTGGTAGTATCTAGCACTGGTTGCCATCGCTAATATGCTGTTAATTTTGACTGGTTTGTAGTAAGGAATGCGCGTCCCTGCTTAGCGATAAATCGCCAACTACAAACCTATTAATTTTAATGGGACATAGCACTAGTAGTTGATCGCATAAATTCTGACTGGTTCGTTTTTTCCGTAACGTCGGGAGACGTAGCAGTGCTACGTCTCTACAAGCCCATTAATTACGTCCTAAATTACAACACACAACACGCAACACTAATAAGGTTTATAAAAATGATAAAGAAAATTTCTACGCTCTCGTTACTAGTTGCGACTTTGATTATTGCACCAAGTGCAGCATTTGCAGGACAAGGAACTACTCAAGAGACAAACCAAGAAGCTACTGTAATTGGTTCTGGTAGTCGAGTTATTCAAAAAGGTAGGCAGGTAAGCATTCAGCGTCAAGAAAAATTAGGTCCCCGCAACCGCAGATGTGGTACAGATTCCCAGTCACAGCGTTCAAATCAGCGCATTGACCAAAATGCTGTTGCTGTTGACGGTGGTTTTGTCGATCAAAATGCCGATCAAGTAAACATTCAGCGTCAACTTATTTTAGGTTCTCGCTATTGTTACTAATATTACTAAAATATCTTTTTTAGTTTGAAAAAATCTGCGGTTTGAGAGCGGGTGTTACCTAATTCTAGTTTTGCCGATTTTATTAATTATCTTAATTACTATAAAAATCGGTTTTTTCGATTACAAAAGGTACACAGCCATGTCCGCTAAACAAACGATTTCAATTCTGGCATTATCCGTATTAATGATATTACCTGCTGAAATTGCGACAGCCGGAAATATTAAAGTTCAAAATGGTAATTCTAGGGTAATAATCAATCGCAATGGTGATATAAAAATTAGAAATAATCGTAGAATCCGATTGTATCGTCGCCGCGTTAGTCGTGGTTCTGCAATTGTGATTCCTTCACGTAGCATCTACCGTCAAACCATAAAGAAAAGAGGTAATTGCACAACTTATCGCAGCACTCGTAAAACTGGTTCTGGTAATAATCGTTCTTATGCTCGCACCAGAACAACAACCTGTCAATAATTAAGGATTGCTATATGAAGCTGAAATTACTTTCTCTAAGTTTATTTTCGCTAACTGCTGTTTCTTCAATATTTATTCCTTCTTTAAGTAATAAAGCATTAGCGGGATGTAACGCTATTGATGTTAACATCCAAGTGTCAATTGATGATTCACCAAAAGGACGACAAAGAAACGATGTAACTCAAGAATTTGGCGAAAATTGTAAAGGTACCGTTGGTACTACTGGGGTTTCTACATCAACTCAAGTTTGCAATTCTTCCAAATGCGAACAAAGACGAACTAGCAGACAACGACTTGATGGAGATCCAAATCGTCGTACTGGTGTTAATACTAATAATATCGGTATTAAGGTAGATGTTCCCGTACACATTAAAAGACCAAAAAAACCTACGCCTCCTTCTTTCAGACGGTAAGATTTTTTTGAAATAAAGCTAAATTATTGTCCCCTTAGTGGGGGACTTTTGTGTGTTTAATAAGAATTTATAAGAATTATTTATTTTGTAGTTTGTAGGATGTGTGACGGCTAAGATAAATTTTATAGATAACGAAAGAATTTGATGTTGCCGTCATGCACCAATAATTAAGGAGCAATCAAAGTACTACGAACTTATAAAACTAATTTTGTTGAAATAATAGTATTGTAACTAGTATAGGACTTACGCAGCGATAACGTAAAATATAGTGTTACAGACATTCTAGATCCCCCCAACCCCCCTTAAAAAGGAGGGCTTTCGTAAGTCCTATAGTATATTAAAATTGACCGTTGAAAAAACGCCATGAAAAAAATAATTTATATTATATGCAGTGCGGTTGCCTTAATTTCCGTTTCCGCAGCCTTTGCAAGTAATTTTGATAATCCTAACAATAACAATAATATTATGAATAGTAATTCAAATAGTTTTACCAGCATTACCAGTAATTCTTCCGGATATCAACGTGGAAAAGTTAGTTTAAGTGCTGCAAATCTATCACAACCACATATTCTTAAAATTGAATCTTCAGCAACTCAATTAAATGGCAGAGTTATTGTAAATGGAAAACTTGTTAAAAATCTCAGCGGTAAAACTACTGAAATTGATTTATCGCGGTATTTATCAGTCGGAGAACACTTTGTCGAAATATCTGCAAATTATGCTCCTAAAACATCTCCGATAAAAGTCGAATTGAATGCTCCTAATAACAATCTTAGTCAGCAAACTAGCGGCAATGGTATATTAAATTATCAGTTAAAGGTTTTTGTTAGGGAATAGGGAACAGGGAATAGGGAACAGGGAACAGGGAAAATACTTTCTTATCTTCTGATGTCGCGGTTTATCTTGGTATTCTTTTTTAATCTGGATAAACTAAAGTTAGTAATTTGAGAATATTTTGTTTACGAATTTTACAGCAATTGTTGAAACTCAGAAGAAAATCATGGAGGGTAACTTAATATTGTTGGTGTGTTCAATTTGAATTCTATTCTATTCGCTTAAAGCGCTCTTCTATCATCTAATGCTTCTACTAATAGGCAATCATAAACTATGGACACTCAGCAGTTTGCAGTTGAGTTTCTAAATTAGCACGTATCCATAATTCTGCCATAGACCAAATCCAGAATTTATCTGCTACTTCGGCAAAATTATCGTGTTTATGAGTGACAATTGCATCTAGTTGCTGATAGCTAGCGCAGATAATTTCAACAGCGGATTCAAAATCTTTAATCGGTGAAGAGCGTGCTTGCTGTAAAATATCTTGGTTTACAGAACAAACTTTAATTTTTTCTTCTAACCAATTAATTACCATTCCAGTAATTTTCTTACTTTGTAAATGATTGAGATAAGTGTATATTTTCTGCCATCCAACATCTGTTACATACATTTGAATCCAAGGGTTTACTTTATCTAACAATTCTTTAACATTTGTTACCGTATTGCGATTCATCAAAGCTTCCAAAATTAGGTCAGCATCAACTAAAATCCTAATCACTTTTAATTTCCTCAATAAAGCGTTATCTATTGCTGTAAATAAAATTCTAAATAAAGAATCTCGTATTCTACAGCATGAATATTGGTATATACAAAGTGTTTATCTTGTATTTCTGATTTCTACAAATGATTTAACGATAAATATTTTTTGTCTCTAAGTATCTCTAAATATCTCTAAATATCTCTAAATAAATATCAAGATGAATCTATTGACAAGAACAGTATATTATGGTTTACCAATAGACACTTTTTATTTGACGACGAATAAATTAAATGGTGCCACGTTTTTATTCAACGAAATTGATAGAAACTATAAATAATTAACTGTTATTAACTTGATAATATCTATCTTTAAGTAGATGATTTATCTTTAACAGGACTTACGTAGCAACAACGGGAAATGAGCGTGTTCCAGACATTGAGATCCCCCCAACCCCCCTTAAAAAGTGGGGCTTTACAAAGTCCTATTTAAGTAACAGATAGTAAAGTTGTCCGTTGGTGACTGTTACCCCTGCGCGATCGCCAGCAATTTTTCCGGTTCCGAGGAAGTAATCAACTCTACCCGCAGTTTTGATAGCACCACCTGCATCTTGGTCTAAAACATAACGGCTAACTGTACGGTGTTTGATGTCGTCGTTTTCGGTAGCGAAGGGAAAGTTACCGCGTATCAAGGCTAATGCACCGGGAGGCATCAAGGCTTTATCTGTAGCAATTGAACGTTCGGCACTTAATCCTACTTGGATAGAACCTTGTGCTGGGGCACCTTTATTTTCCTGGAAGAATACAAAACTAGGATCGCGAGGAATGTAAACGTCTAATTTTTTCGGGTCTTTTTCAAAGTATTCTAAAATTGTCGGCATGGTGACACCACTTGATGGTAATTCACCGTCATCAATTAAAGCTTTTCCAATGCTTTGGTAATTATGAGCGACATTTCCCGCAAAACCGACGCTGGTTTGAGTACCATCAAGCAGTCGCAGTTTAGATGAACCTTGAATTTGCATCATGTATGGTTCGAGACGGGATTTAAACCAAAATAATTCTAAGCCTTTTAATTTACCTTTTGAACCTTGCAATCCATCAGCACCTTCTAAATCCAAACGTGTGGGATGAGGTCTTTGCCACTGTTTTAGATCGGGTGGTATAGCGTAGATAGGATAGCGGTATTCTGCCGTTTGTTGGCGACTGGCAATATAAAGCGGCTCAAAATAAGCAGTAAATAAAACTTTTCCTTTTTTATCGTTGCCTACCGACTGATAAAAAACAAACTCTTGGGCAATCGCTTGATTTAATTCTGCTGCGGATTTTGATGACAGCAGCAATTGACGAAACCTTTGTAAACTTTTGATTACTCGTTCCCTACTGATTCCCGGTACAATCTCATTTTGATATTTATCGTATGTCTTCTTAGCAGAATTGGTTTGTAAATATTGCAAACTATTATCTATAGAGCTTAAAAGAATTTTTCTATCAGCTTGTTGATTATTATCTCCCCATATTTGCTCGTCAAAACAAGAAGTATCACCTTCGCAGCAGGGGAAAGGCGGTTTTTCTTTAGCAACCAACGGTGGTGCTGGTTTTTGATTGGAAGCATCCGATGGAGTTCTAAGAGATACTGGTAATTGCCAGCGTTTTAATTGACACTCTACCGGACTCAGTAATAAACGTCCCAGAGGGCTAACACTTATTAACAAAGTCGCGATAGGTAAGGCGATCGCGATTACAGGAAAGAACTTTTTCATTCGCAATTGTCAAGTGAGTGTAGAAAATTACAAATTAAAAGTTATTTTAAACTAACAATTCAATTTCTCAAACGAAAACGCACTGGCATTCCATCAGCAGGATAAATCAAAAGGTTTTGCTGCAAATTTTCTACAGATGAACGACCATTAACTAATTCCCAGTCAAAATGATGCAAGAGTAGCGATAGCATTACGGTTGATTCGACTATCGAAAGATGCTCTCCCAAGCAACGATGAGAACCCGAACCAAAGTGTATCATTGGTAGTGGACTACTTTTCTTGGTTTTATCTAGCCAACGTTCCGGCATAAATTCTTCAGGATTGGGAGAATAAACTTCTGGATCTCTTCCAGCAGCAAGCATTGACCATGATATTCCTGTACCGGGAGGAATCACCTGTCCGTCAATAACGGTTTCTCTTACAGTGTCTAATGGAGTTGAGCCGGAAGCGATGGAATAAAGCCGTAAAGTTTCCTTGATAATAGCGCTGATATAAGCCAATTCCTTGAAACTTTCCATATTAATAGCGCCTTGTTTTTGCCAAACTTGCTCAACTACACTCCGTGCTTGCTGAAAAACTCTTGGATTTAAGGATAACTCTGCAACCGCAAAGGATAAAGTATGGGCTGTTGTGTCAGTACCGCCTATTAAAAGTTCAATAGATTCTGCTATCAGCGATTCTCGATTGTATTTTGGTTCTTTAGCAGCTATTTTCACTAACATTGATTCTTTGAACAAAGAACTTACCTGTTCAAAATCGGTGTTGTTTTGTTCTCTCATCTGCAAAGCCAATTCTACACGAGGAGCGAGTAACTCATCTATACATTGCCTTGCTGCGGAATAATTTTGTGCATCTTTATCTGGTAGAAATTTTATCGATTTATTTTGGCCAGCAGCAGCTTTTAAAAAGCGATAGCTTAAAAAACATATTGCATCGTATAGCTTAGTAACGTTAGGAGGTGGTCCTTCAGGGGTAGGGGTTTCTGGATTTACGGGAATGCCGAAAACTAGACAACAAATAATCCTCATAGTCAACTCAACAAAAAGAGGATCTGTCTGTATTTCTCTTGGAGCAGCAGTTTCGTGAATTTTTTCAACGACTTGTTCGCAAGCTTGGTTGATAATTTCCACATATTTGGAAATACTGCTAGAACTAAATTCGGGATTCCAAGCTTTGCGTCTCCATTGCCACTCAGAACCTTGTTGTCCAAAAAGAATTGGGCCACCGACATCATTCCAAGCTTCGCAAACTCGCTTGGATCTAACTAAGCTACCGTCTCGCATTCCATTAATAATGGTTTCTTCAATGAGTTTTGCCTTACTCAATACAACAACTGGTTTACTACCTCTCCAGTAAACGTACATTTGTCCTAACTCCTGGCTCCAGTCAAAGAGCAATTTAAATAATTTCTTTTGTTTGACTGCTGCTAACAATTGAGGAATATTTCCTAATAGCCAGTGTTTGGGAGGAGAAGGAAGTGAATGTAGAGATTTATAATAATTTTTTTGTTTCCACCATCGCCAACCAAGTATTCCTGCGGTGCTAGTAACCCCTAAAACTGCGGCTAAATTTAGAGATGAGGAAGGAAAAGTAATCTGAGCAGTAATTTCTTGGAACATAAATTCCTCTTCACCCAATAAAAACTTACTTTCACCCAGATTTTACCTTATTAGATACAATTTTATTTCATTACATTTATTTATGGGGATTATTTTTTGAACTTTTACTTGTATATTTCCCCAATTACCAATTGTTACTCAAGATTTTTGGCGCTTAAGCGCAACTACGAACCCATACCCACTAATTTATTCATTCATATTACGATAAGTTGCGACAGCGGAAGGTGAAATGCGGTTGAGGTAGCGGAAAATCCAGTATTTGAAAATAGTATCTAGAATAACTGGGAATGTGGCAATAAATAGGAAGATAAAATCGTGATTGGCTGGTAAACCCCAGTGATGGGATACACTTTCTAAAATTACTTCCCAACCGTGAGGAGAGTGGAAACCAACAAATATATCGGTAAATAGAATAATAATAAAAGCCTTGGCGCTGTCGCTTAAACCATACACGACATAATCGAAAAATTCTTTTAAAACGGCTATTTCTTTCTTGCTGTATACCAAAAATAAAATAAATACAAATACAGAAATAATATCGGCGAAAACATTTTTAATTGCATTTCCGCTCATTCTGCGATATTCTTCTGCAATTTCAAATGCTTTTTCTTTAACTTCTTCTTCTATTTCTGATTCTATTTCTCGTGGGGAAAGCGAAGGCGGACTATTAATTAAAGTTTGAAACTTAATTTTTTCTTCAAACCGTTCTAATTCTACCATCGCTTCTTCTTCCATTTCAGAATTAATAAATAATTGAGTTTCTTCATTACCTCTGAAATGGTCTACAAGTGGACTGACAAAAAGCGCTTTTGATAATTGATGACTTAAAATAGGTACTATAACTAATAATAATAAAAATCTAACTGAAATAATAGTTCTTCTTTGAGACTTGCGGAATTTGTCCACAATATCTTGTTCGGCATTTGGATCTAATTCAACTTGCAAACGATTAAAAGTATTAAAAATAGAACGAGGTAATACTCCTGTGGTATTTACTTTACCTTTTGGCTGATTAGGCGATCTATTTCTTGCTGCATCTTCGGTTTTTGCTTGAACTATTTCCGATTCAATCCTTGGTATAATCTTGGAATATTCATTAGAAGTTCGATCGGGAATTTGTTCGGGGAATTCAACTATATCAGTTTGAGGTGAAATTTCTTCTAAAAATGGTGTATTATATTTAGCAACTATTTCATCGATGGATCTTAACTTTTCTAATATTAATTCAGAATTAGGATATTCAACATCAAATTTATTAGATCGTTTTCTATTTGATTCGCTTAATAAATAACGAGTGGCTTTAAACTCTGTTAACCTCATTCTGACAATTCTTAAAAGTTTTTTGAGGTCTAATTCAAAATAATCTATTACACTGCTGCTATAAGCGACAGAATTAACATCTATTTTTTTACCTTGAAAATGTTCATCCTCTATTGCCTTAATTTGTAATGCTGCTTTATAAGCTTCATCCAAAGAACGTTCCTGTGTTCGCAAGTACCACTGGTAAACTTTTACTAAATATGAGTAAATTTTTTGGCTAAAAGCAAAGTTTTTCATTTTAATTCATTTAAAGTAATTATTTAGCTTTTGAGTGGTTCTTAAAAAAGGCGTGAACACTGTTTGATATCTTAACAAAATCATCGGATGACAGATTGTGCTAAATCATTCTCTTTGGATTGTAGGTCCTAGCCGTAGTGGAAAAACGGAACGTTTGGTGCAGCAATTTTGCATTTGGGTAGACGATCGCGATCGGAACCAGGACAGATTTTATACTGATAACCTACAGAAAAAAAATACCCTTAGCATACCAAAAAGCCTTTATCCCCAGCATAATGAGCTTGGAGTTTTAGTATTTGCTGCCAATGGAGATAATCGCCGGGAATTAGCAGATAAAATTGTTACCGCTACCTGGGGAAAATACCCGTTAATAGCGAAAACACCTTTAGGTTTTTTTCAAGATGAGGTGATATTATTTTGGCCCCTTTTGACAGAATCCTTACAAATAAAAGCCCAATTTCCGGTAAGATTACGTCCCGAAACCGAACAGGAATTAGCAACTAAATTGTGGCATTCTCGATTGGATGAAGAAATTTTGCGTAGTGTGGGAATGAATCAATCTCGTTTGGTACGCCGTATTCTTGACTTGATGCAATTAGCAGCTTTAAGTGGAACACCATGCGAAAATATTGCTCAAGTTTTAACAAAAGTGGTATCGCAACAAGATGATTTTACTAATTTAGAACCCGATTTTGTTGGCTCTTTATTAATAGATTGGCGTAAATGGTGTTTAGATAAAGGTTTTTTAACTTATGGCATTATTACAGAACTTTACGGTCAATATTTATTATCAGATAATAACTATGTTTCACGACTCAAAAAACGCTATCAAGCAGTTTTAGCGGATGACGTACAGGATTATCCGGCGCTGATGCGTCAATTATTTGAGTTAATTCTTGATAATGGTGTGGGAGCTTTCAGCTATAACCCCGATGGTATAGTGCGTTTGGGATTAGGAGCAGATCCAGATTACATGGAAGGTTTAGCACAATATTGTCAGACGGAAACTTTGACTCAAACGCCGATTTTATCATTGTCAGATATGCTTTCAAACTCGATGACGCAACTGGTAACGCAGCCAATGACGCTTTTGAGTTTGCCTTCTGTCGTAAAATCAATTCAAACCACATCCCGTGCTGCATTATTGCAAGAAAGCGCAGAAACAATAATTGAAACAGTTAAATCCGGGATAGTACAGCCTAGAGAAATAGCCATAATTGCCCCCGGTTTAGATGCGATCGCCCGTTATTCATTGATAGGAATTTTGAGTAAAGCCGGAATTCCAGTTGATTCGCTGCAAGACAAACGCCCATTAATTGGTTCCCCGCTTGTTCGCGCTTTACTAACTTTGATAACTTTAGTTTATCCGGGTTTGGGACGTTTAGTAGATAGAGATGCGATCGCGGAAATGTTGGTGGTATTGAGCAACAAATCCGATCGTAACTATTGCATCGATCCGGTACGCGCTGGATTAATCGCAGATTACTGTTTTCAGCCCCATCCAGAAAATCCTAATTTGCTAAGTGTAGATAAATTTGAAAGGTGGGATAGATTGGGCTACGGAGCTACAACTGCTTATGGAAAGATATTAGAGTGGCTTCAAAGACAGCGTTTAAAATACGAAAAGCGTCAAATTCCCAACCCAGTTTTCTTTTTATATAATGCTATTGAAGATTTCATGTCCGATGTGAGCAATTCTAGCTACGAACAACTTGCTATACTGCGGCAATTACTAGAAACAGCCCAACATTATTGGGAAATTGATACTCGATTAAATCAGTATAATTATAGTCAAAATTATTATATCCAAACAAATATTGATTCCTTACAATCTTCAGTAGAGCAAGAAGGTAAAGTAGCAACACAGCAACAAAATAAAACAAAAACCATTACCGAATTTATTATTTTACTAAGACAGGGAACCGTCACCGCCAGCCCTTATCCCATACGCCCCATCGGTACCTTAGCAAACGCGGTAACATTAGCCACAATATTTCAATACCGCTCCTTGCGTCGTTCCCATCGCTGGCATTTTTGGTTAGATGCAGGTTCCCCACTGTGGAATAAAGGAGGTGCAGCAACCTTATTTGGTTCGATGTTTTTTCTGCAAGATAGATTTGCCCAACCTTGGACAGCGGAAGATGAGACTATAGCAGAAGACGAGCGATTGCAAAGAATTATCCAGGATTTGTTAGCTCGGGTATCCGACAAAATTTATTTGTGTCACAGCGAATTAGCAGTAAACGGGCAAGAGCAACTTGGTTCGTTATTGCCTTTGGTGAATGCTTGCGTGGGAGTGGACAATGAACAATGAACAATGAACAATTATCAATTATCAATTATCAATTATCAATGAAATTTTATATAAATTGTAGGGTATGTGACGCGAAGGATAATTTACGCTCTGCCGGTGAATTAAAATATCTTTAGCGCCATGTCATTCTATAAATAATAATTCAAAATTTTCTGAATTTTATTTGATTGAAATTTTTTTTTAATGGTAAAAATATGGGATAATCAAATAAATTGAATATATATTCTTATAATCGGAATATAAGCAAAATTTTTATTTGAGCAATACTTCTCCATTATTAATCATCTCTACAATTAATAATATCATGAAAGCGTTACTAAGAAAAAAAACGCGCTACTCTTATCTAAAAAAGTTTAGCAATAATATATACCTTGTTATCATAAAAGTAAGTAATTATCTCATTACAAGCGGGATTATATAAAATGTATTTGTAATAAATAAAACCTCTTATTTAAGATTAAGGTCTTTTAAGTTTGTAGGTTGGGTTAAGGGGAGCGCAACCCAACATTCCTGGTGATGAAAAATTTTGATATTTCGTTCGCACCCACCTGGGAATGCAATTAAGGGGCGGTGGGGCGTAAGTCCATTGAAATGGGCTGAAAAAGTCATATGAAAAATTGTACCTGTTTACCCAGATATTATAATAATTGGTGCGTTGCGCTTACACGACAACACACCCTACGAATTAACAAAAATCTAGGTACTTTGTTTTGGTTTCTGATAATAATCCAAAACTTTTTTTACATAATCGGCAGTAAAACCGCGATCGCAGCCTTTGTATTTGCCAGTCATCCACCAACAAGCGGTACCTAGCACGGCTTGTGTTTCATTATTTGTCGCTTCTAATTGTCCAAATAATTCTCGTTGTACGACACAATTAACAACTTGACGTGCTAACTGAGGATTACTTTCAAACTCTGCTGGTGTAACTTCCTTTTTTAAACAAAATTTTGACCAACTTTTCAAAGTTTCTGGTTTAACTTGCCACTCGCTGTAATATCCATCATTTGCATTACCAGTTTTTGGTGCAGCTAATCGTAATGCTTCTACCATTGCCGCAACTTGAGTATTAAGCGATCGCTGTTGCGCTTGTACAGTCATCGGTAACAGCCCCAAAGTAACAAATACACCACTAAGTAGAAATTTCATCGCATTTACCTGGTTACAAACAGCGATAAGGATACAACAATATCCTAAAGATTCCATCTACCGAAAAACATAGGTAACTTCTGTAACAATTGCTTCCCTCAGATGATGCTTAATCGTGCTGAATAAGGATAAAAAGGTTCGTATTAAGTAACTTTATCTTTCGGATTTTAGGACTAAAGTCTCAATTAGGAATCCAGCAAAATTAATCTGGTGAAGTAGTAATGTTTTTCATAAATTTTGACGGGTTCGTTTTCTCCCAAACTTAGGGAGACGTTATGTATAACGTCTCTACAACGTAGCAAAATTAATATGGTGGAGTAGTAGTATCTAAAATATTTAAAAATGCAAAACCCCTCTCTGGTTTTCGAGAGGGGTTAAAGTTTACTCTTTACTATTTACTAGTAATATTGCTTTTAATTTTTGACTATTTCTCTAATTACCAATAAAGCAGATTGAGAAACAATTCAAAATATAAAAGGCGTGAAATTACATACCTTTTTAAGATATTTGGAACAAGAAGCTGACTAAATCTCCTTTACCCATACTGATTCTGTCTCCAGGTCGCAAGCGGTGACGATTCCCTGGTAGTAAGGACATTCCGTTGACATAGGTGCCGTTAGAACTTCCAACATCTTCTATGTAATAAGCATCACCTTCTACTCGAATATCGGCATGAATTCGCGACACAACTTCGGAGTTTTCAAATCCAGAAATATCAATGTCAGGGGGAACTCGATCGTTTGCTTTGCCGATATGAATTACAGAAAGGTTTTGCGGCAATTCGATTTGTGTATCACTTTTAATGTGAACTAAGCGAGCGCTTACTTGCTGTAATTGAGTTCTAGAAGGGCTTGCTGCCGGTGCCGGTGCCGGTGCTGGTGCTGGTGCGGGAGCAGGCGCTGGTTCGGGTGCCGCTGGAGCGGGTTCGGGTGAAGATGCAGTTTCCGGTTCTGTTGCAGTTTCCGGTTCTATTGTTAAATCTGGTAATGCCTCAAAGAAAGAAGCTTCTTCCTCTTCTTCAGAAGCGGGTTCAGGTTTGGCAACGTTTACGGGGGGTGGTGTAACTGCTGGAGGTGGAGTTACTATTTCTTGTTCTCCACTTACAGGTTCGGAAGGCATTGTTGGTGGGGGGCCACCTTCACTCGAAGGAGTTTCCAATCCTTGGGGCATTGCTACTGCTGTTGGTGGTAAAGACGAAGCTTCTACAGGGTTTAAGTTAGCAGTTGGTGGATCGCCTAAAGCTGGTACTTCTACCGGAGTATCAGGAGCAACGGTTGGCTCTACCCCAGGATTCGCTGTGCGTAAATTATAGCCACACTGTCCGCAAAAAGAGGCATCTGCCTGCACGGTTGCCCCGCAGCCCGGACAGCTGGTAGTTGCCGGAAGGGGGGTATAGCAAGCTTCGCATTGGACAGCGCCATCTGGGTTGGGATGATTGCAGTTAGGGCAAACAATCATGGAATTAAACCTTTTTTCAAGTTCATCGTAAAATAGTGCTGGCAAGCAGACGAGCATCTGTCGCTTTTGATTTTAACAATTACTTACAATTTCGCGGTTAAAGTTTAATTTCCG
>CAYMZW010000142.1:0-14651 GCA_964395005.1 uncultured Rivularia sp. | reverse complement strand
AATTTCTCGAAAGTTAGGAAATTTAAAGCTTTTTCGTAGCTGTCTTTTGCTGCAAACCAGTTGCTGAAAGGTTCGGATTCTTTTGTAGCGTATTCATATAAAGTTTCGGCTTTTTCACGATGTAATCTACCGCAGTCTTTTTCATAGTTGGGATTATCGGGTTTAAGTGCTTTGATGCCATCATCCCAGGTTTTGATTGCAGCTTTGTAGTCTTTGGATTTGAGGAGTGCAATACCACGATTACGGCAAGCATTAAAATTTTGGTAATTTGTTAAACGCAAGGCTTCATCAAAAGATGCGATCGCGTCTTTATATCGTCGTAATTTGTCGCATAGAACAGCACCCCGACCATTCCAAGCATAGAAATCATCAGGTTTGATTTCTATCGCTTTTTCAAAAGAGGCGATCGCATCTTCATACTTTTCCAAATTATCCAGCGCACAGCCCCGGCAAAACAAAGCTTCGTAATCATCAGGTTTGATTTCTATTCCTCTGTCAAAATCAGCAACCGCATCTTCATATCTTCCTAAATAAACTAGCGCATTACCCCGGTTAATCCAAGCATCGTAATAATCAGGTTTGATTTCTATCGCTTTGTCATAACAATCAATTGCATCTTCATACCTTCCCAACTCATCTAAAGCAATCCCCCTACCTCGCCAATCATCAGCATCTCCAGGTGTCAACGCAATAACTTGCTGAAAATCCGCTTCTGCTTGCTGGGTTTTCTTCAATTCCTTATAAGCCATACCCCGACGCGCTAATGCCAAAATATAATTCGGCTTAACTTCCAAAGCTTGATTGAGATATTCCACCGCTTGCTCATATCTTTCCAAGTAATAGCAAGCTAAACCCAAATCATACAAAACCTCGTGATTTTGCGGTGCTTCTGCGGCTGCTTGTTGAAAAGTTTCTAAAGCGGCTGCGTAATCTCCCTTATCAAGTTGTTGGTGCCCTTGCTCAATTAACGTTGCTGTATTGGGGTTTGGCGACATTTTCCCGCACTGGTAACTGCTTGTTTATAATTCTACTTAGATACAAACCTTTACGGGAGTTTTACGAGTATTTTAGAATACAAATTTAGAAAAAATCTATCTTTACTCGGCTACAAGAATATATTAGGTTTTTACATACTTCTATTTCTTTGACATCTTGCACCATTTTCAATAACCGAAGGCAGAGCCTTCAAACCCTTGCTCCCAGGTTGAACCTGGGAGCCAGAGAAAGAGTCTCTGGCTCTTGTTGCGAGTGCTGCAAAATGTCAGATTTATAAGACTTTTACTATTAGCTCGGAGTTTGCAACCGCAAGCGGTATTAAAAACGATAAAAAATTTAAGTTACTACCAAAATCGCCAACAAATTAACTAATATTTAAACATCCGGAAAAAAGCATTGAAACTGCACTTAAATTATTTTTTACAAATATACAAGGAAACTGTAATCGCTTCTACAGAAAGAATTTTCTGAGTATAACAACCCAAAAAAGATAATTAATTATTTATAAAAAAACATTTGCCATTCACAATATTTGGTCTTAATATGAAGCTCCACTTGTCAACAAAAACTTTCATACATATTTTACTTTTTCTGCTACATTAGAGTAATCTACAAATTAGTAAGTTAGTTGCTTGTCATCTACCACCTAACTAACGTCTTTACTGATTATGCTGTTAGTTGGTGCTTCTCCTAAATAAAAAATATCCAGGGTGACGATTCTTGTGGAAGAATGACGTTTTTGTGAATCTCTCACCGCTAATCGCTGCATAGTATCGCTGCAAAACTTCTCTTTTTGTTTGGTTGTGCTTATGTAAGTTTCAACAATGGCTGCATATACGCCGGTTAGCGAAAGTTATAACAATACGTTTAAAGTTCTATACACGAACAATTTTGAAAACATATTTCCTGTAAACTGGTATGCGGCTTATTTTGGCTATCACCATTTTTAGTATTGCGGTATCTCTGTAGTAAATGAAAAGCCACAGAAAATGAAAATACTTCCTATTAATAGATACAGATTTTTTCAGAGAATACAGCCTCAGTCGCTGCTAAAAAAAATTACTAATAAACCTGTTACCGGGTGTTTGCAAGTTTTTAGTACATCAGATTCTTGGTCATTTTATTTTGAGGATAGCAAGCTAGTCTATGCTTCTTGTACGGATAAAATGTTCAATTTGCTTTATGAAAAATTGCAACAATATAGTCAGCAAATTCCCGTACTTGCTCAAAGAAAAGTATATCAGCAGCTACGAATCATTTTTCAAAGAGGTATTGATAATCAAGCGATACTTAATCCGGATTATTTAGCTATTTGCTGGTTAGTTAATCAAAAGCTAATTACGCCAGCACAAGCAAAAATTTTAATCAAGGAGTTAGCGTTTGAAGTTTTGAGTTCATTTCTTACTATCAAACAAGGGAGTTATGAGTTTACGACGGAAAGTTTTATGGAGGATATGCCTAAGTTTTGCAAGCTAAATATAGATTTATTAATCGAAAACACTCAGCAAAAGTCACAGAATCAAGAAAATGCTTCGCCGGTAATTTTAAATCCGCCATCCAAAAATATAAAGCAAATTTCATCGAATAAAATACCAATTCAGCAACCTTTGCCAAAAGCGGGAACTAGTCAAGCTCCAGCGCAAACTCCTGGTAATTCTCATACCAGTAATCGTAATATCCGTCAGCCAGCTTACAGGCAGAATTACCAAAAAAAGCAAAAGGTTTACACCATAGTATGTATTGATGATAGCCCTACAGTTTTAAGTGCAATTGAATCTTTTTTAGATGAACAAGTTTTTAGCGTTGTTGGTTTCAACGAGCCTTTAAAAGCTTTGATGCAAATTTTACGCACTAATCCAGATTTAATTTTACTAGATGTAGAAATGCCGAATTTGGATGGTTATGAATTATGTTCGCTGTTAAGAAAACATTCCTATTTCAAAGATGTACCTGTAATTATGGTGACGGCAAGAAAAGGTTTTATCGATAGAGCTAAGGCAAAAATGGTTAGAGCTAACGGTTATTTAACTAAGCCTTTCGATCAAAGTGAGCTTTTGAAGATGATTTTTCACCATTTAGTCTAACTGTTAGTTGTTAGTGGTTATTAGTTGTCAATCCCCAATCCCCAATGCCCTATGCCCAATGCCCAATTCCCTATTCCAAATTTAGGAGAAATTAGTTTGATTAGTTGTTCTTTAATTACTGTATTAATTGTTGAAGATTCTCTAAGTCAATTGGAGCTAATAAATCATTATCTTGACAATGGCGATTACAAAATTATTAAGTCTACGAGTGCTAAACAGGCTTTTGATATAGCTTTGAAAGACAATATAGACGTAGTTGTTACTGATGTAGTAATGCCGGAAATGAGCGGTTTTGAACTATGTCGGCTGCTCAAAAAAAATCCGGTTACGCAAAAATTACCTATTATTCTTTGCACTTCTAAAAATTTAAAAATTGATAAATTATGGGGCATGAAACAAGGTGCGAGTGCTTATTTAACAAAGCCTTATAGCCGCCAACAACTTCTCAATACAATTCAATCGCTTTTTGCATAATTTGACGACGTTGAAAATCAGATTTTATTAATTATGAATGCATCTAATATTAAGCTACTAACCCAACCTCAGAAAAATTTGGGTGATGCCTATCTTCAATTTAAGCTAGAAAGAAGTACTACTGCTGTTTTACCGATCAACTTTACTGAAGAAGTAGTTGTATTACCTTTAAGAACAATAACTTCAATACCAAATACGTCTGAGTCAATTGTGGGATTAATGAATTGGCGCAATCGAATTATTTGGGTTGTTGACTTACCAAAAATGTTGGGTTTTGAGTCGCAATTTTCTCAGTTACAACAATGCAATATTATTGTAGTTCGCCATGAAGCAGAAACTATCGGTTTAATGGTTCCAGAAATCAAAGGTACAGTCAGATTTGATGGAGCTAATATTCAATCTGCTCAAAATCAAGCAAACGATATAATTCCTTACTTAAATGGATGTATTTGTGAGAAAGATGAATTAAATTTGGTATTAAATATACAGACTATTCTTGAATCTTCTTCTTTTAACGATAAGTAAGCTTAAAAAGTATAAAAGACAACAGGGAATAGGGAACGAGGATAAGAAGTTTTAATCGTTAATATAAAGTCAAAAACACGATTATCTTTGTATACTAAAAAATACAAGCCTTAATTCTATGTTTTTAGCATACTGAGTATAGCTATAACCAAAAAGTTTGTAAATTCCGTTCCCTATTCCCATCAATATTTACAACTGAATAAGATACAGGCATTTTGCAAAAAGATTTGAGAATAGCTGCATGATGAAGAAATTGAAAAATCAAAACCAAAGGGCAAAAAATAGACATTCCGAGTCTGAATTCTTGAATTTTCCTAAAAATATCAATAATCAACCAAGACAATCCCATTCTACTTTTCTCAAACGCATGAATAGTTTGAAAAAGATCGATTTAAGCGGTAAAGCCGTAATGTTGTCTCTTGCTCTTTGCTGTATACCCACAGTAGGAATTACAGCATTATCTTATCATTTAGGCAATCAAATTATTTCCGTAGATAGCAATACGGTGGCAGCATCTGAGAAATTGTTACTAATGTTGCAATTGGGTACTTTAGCTGCTGCATTGCTTGCGGGTATCAGCGCTGCAATTGTTGCTCGTCGTTTGGTGTTACCGATTTATGCTGCTAATTTAGCGGTGAAAAAGTTAGCGAATGGTAATCTTAATAGCCGCATTCCTATTAAGGGTAAAGATGAATTTGCTCTTTTGAGTCGCAATGTTAATTTAATTGTCGAACAGTTACAGGAATTACTGTTTCAGGAAAGAGTTGAAAGCGAACAAGCAAAATTACTTTCGGATACTATTATTTCAGTTTCTCAGTCTGTTAATAGTGAAGATTTGTTTAATCGAACTGTAAAACAAGTTAGACAAACTTTAGGAGCGCATCGAGTAGTTATTTATCATTGTAACTCTGATGGTGAAGGGCAAGTTATCGCTGAAGAAATTGCTCCTGGTTTACCAATAACTTTTGGAGAAACTATAGAAGATATTTCGTTTATAAAACAACTTACGGAACTTTATACTCAATCGAAAGCTTTAGCTATTAATAATGTTGATGAAGCTGGATTAAGCAGCGAACATTTGCAATTAATGAAACGCTTAAAAATTAAAGCGATTTTACTAACGCCTATTTTCAAGAATAGCAAAATCTTCGGTTTTTTGATAGCACATCATTGCTGGAATCCGCATCTTTGGCAAGCCTTTGAAATCAATTTATTAAAACAGCTAGCAGTTCAAGTTGGATTAACTTTAGAACAGTTAACTAATTCAGAAAAACGGGTAGCTATTCATCAACTGGCAATCAAGTTGTCCGATTCTATCAACCATCAAGAAATTTGTAATTTAGCAGTTGAAAATATCCGTAATTATTTAAGAATTGAGAGAACATTTATTTATAAAACTGATTCATCTGACACAGGAATGTTTGCTGATTCAGGTAATATTGATTTACCTTCAGCTTTGGATAAATTTGATTTTTATGACTTACAAGTTGATGGTGTTATTGCTATTAATGATATTAATGGATCGAGTTTACCAAAATCTGTTAAAAAGCAATTGGAAGCATTAAATATTAAAGCTGCTTTAATTGCACCTCTGAAGCAAGATGATGAATTATTTGGTTATTTGATTGCTTGTGCATCTTCACATCATCTTTGGCAGCAATGGCAAATACAGTTATTTGATGAATTTGCTGGGATTGTACAAGAAGCTTTGCGGCGAGTTAACCAACTTTTTGCGGCGCAACAGTCTCAACAGCAACTTTACAATGAAGTTGTATTGCAACAGCAAATTTTCCAATTAATTGAAAGTATTGAAGCAGCTAGTAGCGGCGATTTAACAGTGCGTGCCGAAGTTACTTCCGGGGAAATTGGTACAGTTGCCGATTTTTTCAATTCCATCATTGAAAACCTGCGCGAAATCGTTACCCAAGTTAAGCATACAGCCACCGAAGTTAACAGCGCGATCGCAAATGATGAAAGTGCAGTTAGCAAGCTGAGCATCAACGCTAAAGAGCAAGTCTTAGAAATAAATCGAACTGTATTGTCAGTACAGGAAATGAGAAATTCGATTAAATCCATAGCCAAAGGAGCCAGTAAAGCTGCAACTGTTGCTAGCATTGCGTCTCATACCGCCGAAGCCGGAGGTGCAGCGATGGATTTAACCGTACAAAACATTCATTCTCTCCGCGAAACTATCGGCGATACGGCGAAAAAAGTGAAGCTACTTGGGGAATCTTCGCAAAAAATTTCTCACGTGGTGTCATTGATAAATCAAATAGCCATGCAAACCAACTTACTCGCCATCAACGCCGGAATAGAAGCCACACGAGCCGGGGAGCAAGGGCAAGGTTTTGCAGTAGTAGCCGAAGAAGTAGCAGCTTTAGCCAATCGGAGTGGCGACGCAACCGCAGAGATTGAAGACATTGTTGCCGATATTCAGCGAGAAACCAGCGAAGTAGTCAAAGCGATGGAATTAGGAATCACCCAAGTAGTAGAAGAAACTCGTTTAATTGAAACTACCAAACAAAACTTTAATTCGATTCTTAATGTCAGCCATCAAATTGATGGATTAATCGAATCAATTTCCGCCGCTACAGTCATTCAAGTCAAAACTTCAAAACAAGTAACTAATTTGATGAAAGAAATCGCCAAAATATCAGAAAATACCGAAAATTCCTCTCAAGAAATATCTATATCGCTACAGAAAACTGTAGATATTTCTGAGAAATTAGCCGCAAGTGTAGATGCTTTTAAAGTTGGTTAGTTGATAGTTGTTAGTTGCTAAGAATTGGGCACGGGGGATAGGGGATTGGGCATTGGTATGAGAATAGTTAGGAGTATTAGTAGCATATAGCGAGTAGCGAGTAATTGTTTCTCCTTGTCTCCCACTCCTCCATGCCCAATGCCCCATCCCCTATGCCCTATGCCCAATGCCCAATCCCCCAAACCCAATGCCCTTCAAGTTATGTCATCACAAAAAGAATTAGAAATAAAAATGCAGTTTCTAGAGGAAGCTACCGAGCATATTAATACTCTAGAAAATGTCATTGCTGAAGCTAAAAATAATCGTAAAATCGATCTAAAAAGAATTAATGCTGCATTAAGAGCCGCTCATTCGATGAAAGGCGGTGCGGCAATTATGGGGTTTCATCCTTTAAGCGATTTATCTCATTTGCTTGAAGATTCTTTTAAGGTTTTAAAAACTGGTAAAAAGCCTTTAGAAGTTGATAGCTCGTTACAAAATTTACTGCTATCTGCTATTGACTGGTTGCGTCAAATTGTAGAATCTATTTCAGTAGGGCATGATGTTGACGAACAATGGATAACTACTTTTTGCTATCCCGTATTTGAAGAATTACGTGAGATTTTGGGGGAACCCACTCCCGAAGACGCGATGACTATTCTTTCTACCGATGATAATCCTCAAGAAATTATATCTTTATTATTTAAAACTGAAGTTGAAAGCTATTTACAGCGTTTAGAATCTTTATTAAAACAACAAGATTCTTCTGTTTTACGGGAAGAAATGGTGATGATGTCTTCCCAATTGGGTGGTTTGGGGGAAATGCTACAAATTCCCGCTTTTATTCAACTTTGCGAATCTATAATCCAACGTCTATCGACTGCGGTTTCCGATGCGGAAGTTGAAGAAATTGCACAATTAGCATTGCAATCGTGGCGAAATACACAGACTTTACTGCTGGCAAATCAAGTAGATAATTTACCTACGACAATCGAGAAAAAGACAAATCCAGATTGTCAAAAATTAGTTATCGATCCAAATTTGAATCCAGTAAATAATTTTGCTCCAAATGTAGAAGAAATTATTCAAGCAACGCCAGAATTTACTCCAGCAAGCCGTATAGTTCGAGAACCATATGTTAGAGTTTCTAGCAAACAACTCGAACAAATTAATGATTTGTTTGGTGAGTTAACAATCGGACGTAATACGGTGAGATTGCAGTTAGAAAGAATTAGTAAGTTAATTCGTAATCTTTCGATCCGATTAAAAACCCTCGAACGCGAAAATCATGAATTACGCTTGTCTTACGAAAAGTTTTCCTTACATTTATCTACTTTAAAACCAAAATACTATCAAGTACAAAAAAAATCGCAATGGCACGCTATTGAACATAATTTAGAACATAATTTAGAACATAATCAGAAGTTTGATGCTTTAGAATTAGAACGTTATAGCCAACTGGATACATTGTCTAAAACAGTCATAGAAAATATAGTAAAAATTCAAGAAATTACAGGTGATATTACTCTTAATTTAGAAGATACAGAGCAAGTAAATCACTTACTTAATAGAACATCAAGAAAACTGCAAAACTCTTTAACAAAAGTAAGAATGCGTCCGCTTTCTGAAATTTTAGAGCGTTTACCAAGAGCTTTGCTTTCTTTAAACGCAGAATACGATAAAAGTGTCCGCTTAGAAATCCAAGGTGCAGATACCTTGATGGAGAGAGGTATATTAGAAGCCTTAAACGAACCTTTGATGCATCTTGTCAGAAACGCTTTTGCACATGGCATCGAAGACAACCAAACTAGAATCGCCGCCGGAAAACCTGCTCAAGGATCGATCAAAATTAAAACTATCCATAAAGGCGATCGCACTATCATCACGATAAGCGACGACGGAAACGGAATACCCATAGAAAAAATTCGCACCCGTGCCCTAAAGATGGGCTTAGACTCTCAAATGTTAGCGACTGCTAGCGATGATGATTTATTAAGTCTGATTTTTGAACCCGGATTTAGTACCTCCGAGCAAGTCACGACACTGTCAGGGCGGGGTGTCGGTATGGATGTAGTGCGTAACAATTTAGAATTGATTAACGGAGAAATAATAGTTGATTCCATCTCTGGTAAAGGAACTACCTTTACCCTATCCGTACCATTTACCCTTTCTGTAGCCAGAATCGTTTTAGTAGAAAGCAACGGAATACCCTTAGCTTTCCCTACCGACGCAATTCAAGAAATCTGCTTATTAGAAAATCAACAGATTTTACCGGGACAAAATGGTGAATTAATCAACTGGGAAGATTCATTAATAGAGTTAATTAATATTGCTAACTACTTACATTTCAATAATATTCGATCTACATCATCAGTCCAAGAAATTCCACCGAGAATAGAAGATAAAATAATATTAATTATTAGTACCGGCAATAAATCAATTGCAATCAAAGCAGACCGCTGTTGGGACGAACAAGAAGTTGCTATCCGTCGTGTAGAAGGCAGAATTCCATTGCCAGAAGGCTTTAACAACTGCACAGTTTTAGATAACGGTCGCATTGTTCCCTTAGTAAGTCCGGCTCAACTATTAAATTTAATTGCTAAACAAGACACTCTAAACTTCTCTCCACCAGCTTTATCTTCTACTTCATTCTTATCACCCAAAAACCGGAAAAATTGTATATTAATAGTAGATGACTCAGAAAACGTGCGGCGGTTTTTAGCATTAGCTTTAGAAAAAGCAGGATACTTTGTAGAACAAGCAAAAGATGGACAAGACGCACTTTTTCAATTGCAAAGCGGCTTGCAGGTAGAAAGCATAATTTGCGATATTGAAATGCCGCGTTTAGATGGTTACAATTTTCTGATTCGTCTCAAATCTCACGAAAATCTGCAAAAAATTCCCGTGATTATGCTGAGTTCGAGAACTACTGAAAAACATCGTCAGCTAGCAATGCAGTTAGGAGCAGCGGTGTATTTAACCAAACCTTATAACGAGCATGAACTATTGCAGACATTAAAGCAAGTGGTGAATGAAGATAATACAAACTAGGGTAAAATACTTTTCTTCTTTAGACATGACTTACGCAAAGCCCCCCAAATTAGCGGGGGGTTGGGGGGATCTAAACGTCTCAAAGACCTATTACACCGTTGCGATTGCGTAAGTCCTATTTGATTATTCGGAAATTAAAAAAACCTCTCTCCAAACCTCTCTCCCCGAAGTCGCTACAACGGGGGGAACCCCCGCAACGCGCTTCTCTCTGCAAGGAGATCCGGCTTAATTTTCCCCCTTCCCTGCTCCGGGAAGGGGGCTCGCGGGGGTTAGGTTTTTGAGTAAAGAGGGAAACCATTTTCTTGGTTATCATTACCGTTGAATAATAAACTCGGAAGCATTTTTTCCTGCAATTTGATTTATTTTTCTGTGTTTTTGATTTTTTATTAGTTTTCTGTATAATTTGATTTCAGACTTGCCCATAGAAGTAATAGCTATTGCAAAACCAGGAGCTATCATCATGGACAAGAGCGGAGAATTTCCCAAAAACTTTATTCAGCAAACTATACCAGAAACTCTAAAATTCATTGGTGGAGGAGGGTTGCCTCGTGTCGGAGTTGGTATTAGATTTGAAGCAAATTTGTTTGCTCCAGATACTGATTTATCCGATAATCAACCTGATGAAATACTGGGCACAAAAACTGTTGCTACAGATATAGTTGCTCAAATTGGCAATGGTGTATTTATTGTTGAAATCGAAGAAACGATTAATCTCCCTGATGGTCAAATCTTTGCTAAAGGATTTCAACTTCAACCTGAACAAGTGTTAATTCCGATTGTAGGTGGTACTGATAGCTTTAAAAACATACGTGGTTTTCAACAGATTACACCAGTACAAATTCCTATACTTTTTAATAGTACCCTTGAAAAATCTGAAGAGATTAAAGGTACTCGTGGAGACGATGATATTAAAGGGAAAAACGCTTCGGAGTTTATTGCTGGTAATAACGGAAATGATACCCTCAAAGGTCGTGGAGGAAATGACATTATCGAAGGAGGTCGCGGCGGTGATATAATTCGCGGTGGTGCTGGAAACGATGTTTTAGCAGCAGACAGAATCGACCGTTTTCAAGACTTTGATGGTTCTCATAGCGAACTCAGAGGTGGTAATGGTGACGATATTATCTACGGTGGTAGCAAAGACGATATTATAGGTGGCGGTAACGATAACGACATCCTTTTAGGTAAAGATGGTGATGATTTAATCCGTGGTGGTAGCGGTTTTGACTTACTCAACGGAGGTATAGGTAACGATACCCTTAGAGGTCAAGCTGGTATTGATATCGCTGATTATTACGATTTGACTTTTAACGGAGTTTTTGGAACAGTAGCAGGTGTTGACGTTAATCTCGATAAAAATCAAGCAAAACATTCGAGTAATAATAATGCTTTAACTTGGACGGACACTTTAACTACGATTGAAAACGTTCAAGGAACTACCCGTAACGATCGCTTTATTGGTGATGAGAATAATAACGTCTTTTACGGTAGAGAAGAAGTAGGTCGTGATGACCGTCAAACTGAATTTATTGGTCTTGATGGAAAGTCTTATAAAGTGACTGGTGATGTGGTTGAATATGACGGAAATCAATCCGAATTTACATTTGGTGTATCTTCCAAAGAAAGTTTTGAAGATGGATTAACCGTTTCAGGTTCGGGAATTGGAGAAGATATTTTATTTGGAATTGAATTTATCAAATTTGATGATGGTTTAGTTGCAACTGATTCTATTTAGTATTTTCTGAACAAACATTTAATACTTTAAACCCTCTTTTATAAGGGGTCTGACAATTGGTAAATTTTGCCTTTTCTGCTATTTCGCTTTGTATCTATAAAAACAAAAAAACATGACTAATTCTGAAAAATTCCCTCAAAATTTCATTGAAGTAACAACTGGTTTCAATCTGATTGAGTCTAACGATAAACCTGGTTTAAATAACTTTGGTGAAATTTTAAGAATCGATGCAAACTTGTTTAAACCTGATGAAAATGAAAAAGTAGTTGCAACAAAAGAAGCAGAATTTAAAGTAATTGCTCAGTTAGGTAATGGCGAATTCATTAACTCTATCCAAGAGACTGTTAATTTTACAAAAGGTGGTAGTTTTAAAACTCAAGGAATATTTATTGGTATTGGTGGTGGGGGATTCCTATCAGGTGAAACTCAAACTTTCTCAATAATAAACGGTACTGGTAGATTTAAAAATCTACGTGCTGTAGAGGATGTTACAGTTACAAACCCTGATTTTGGCAATCTTATTTCTGATATCACCTTGCGGAATTTAGACATAAAAGGTACTCCCAAAGATGATAGTTTACTCGGAACAAATAACCCCGAATTTATCGCTGGCAAAAAAGGCAATGATACTATTAACGGGGGCTTGGGTGATGACGTTATCGAAGGAGACCAAGGTAGTGATGTAATTCGTGGTGGTGCTGGGAACGATGTTTTAGCAGCAGATAGAGTATATCGTTTTAAAGATAAAGACGGTTCTCACAGCGAGCTTAGAGGTGATAACGGTAACGATACTATCTACGGTGGAAATCAAACAGATATCATTGGTGGTGGAAACGATAATGATGTTCTTTTTGGTAAAGATGGTGACGATTTAATCCGTGGTGGTAGTGGTTTTGATTTACTTAATGGAGGTGTAGGTAACGACACTCTCAGAGGTCAAGCTGGTATTGATATCGCTGATTATTCGGATTTAACTTTTAAAGGAATTTCAAAATCAGTTGCTGGTGTTGATGTGAATCTGAATAATAACCAAGCCAAACATTCAAGCAATCACAATCCTTTAACTTGGACGGATACTTTAACTACTATTGAGAACGTCCAAGGAACTAAACGAAATGACCGCTTTATTGGAGATTCAAATAACAATGTTTTCTACGGTATAGGAGAAAAAAGTCATCATGAAACCGAATTTATCGGTCTTGATGGTGAAGCCTATCATGTAGCTGGTGATGTGGTTGAATATAAAGGTAATAGTAGCGATTTTCAACTGAGTGAAATACCTATAGAATCAGCATTTTTTGGTGGAATAACTGTCACAGGTTCGGGAATTGGAGAAGATATTATCAACGATATTGAGTTTCTCAAATTTGATGATGGTTTGTTTACAGTTGATTCTTTGATAGCTTGATAAAATTTCCCCATTATTTAAAGATGATAGGACATACCCAGCGATAACGGAAAATATCGTGTTCCACACATTCTAGATCCCCCCAACCCCCCTTTTTAAGGGGGGCTTTATTTATGACTGGTGACTGGTTCCCAGTAAGACGGCTGGGAACCCCTAACTAAAAGCTCTGCCTTTAACTCAGCTTAGAGGCAAGAGCCTTTAGAAATGCATTACAAGGTAGAACCGCGATTGTAACGAGAAATCAATAAATCCCTTTCACCCATTCCCATTCTTTAATTAAACCTTCTCTCAAACTAATAATAGGTTGATAACCCAAAATTTTCTTCGCTTTACTCACATCCGCAGCCGTATGACGTGCATCTCCCATCGCTCTTTCAATATGGTTTCTCTTGATGGGCTTACCAACAATTTCCTCCATTGTTTCCAAAACTTCTTTTAAAACAACTCTGCTACCACCACCAATATTAATAATTTCACCAACAGCATCATCTACAGTAGCTGCTGCTAAATTCGCCGCAACGGCATCACTAACAAAGGTAAAATCTCGGGTTTGCAATCCGTCACCGTAAACTGGAATCGCTTCATCTTTGATTACAGCTTTAAAAAATTTATGAAAAGCCATATCCGGACGTTGACGAGGCCCGTAAACTGTAAAATATCGTAAGGCTACAAAAGGTACGCCAAAGTTTTTGTGATAAAGCCCGCACAATCTTTCCGCAGCTAACTTAGTAATTCCGTAGGGTGAAACTGGTTTTGGACAAATTAATTCAGAAGTAGGTAAAGTCTCGGCATCACCATAAACGCTTGATGTAGAAGCATAAACCAACCTTTTTAAATTTTTTGCATCTTTTGCAGCTTCCAATAAAGCTTGAGTAGCGCTGATATTGCGCTCCGTGTAAAAACGGAAACCTTGCCCCCAACTTGCCCTTACCCCAGCTTGCGCTGCTTGATGGTAAACAACGTCAACATCTTGTAACAAAGAATTCCAGTCTAAAAACTGAATATCTCCTTTAATTAACTTAAAGTTGTCATAGCTTTGTAAGAATGAAACATTTTTATTTTTAAAGAAAGGATCGTAATAATCGTTAAATTCATCTATCCCAATTACTTCCTCTCCTTTTTTTAACAATGTTTCCGCTAAATGCGAACCTATAAAACCTGCCGCGCCAGTAACGATATTTTTAGTCATGTTTCTAGATATTTAGATATTTTCTTAATGCAATATTCACAGGTTAATCTGTATAGACAGGTAGTTGCCACATATGAATAAACTTTTTTTTACATATTTTAGCCGAGAAAAAATTATTTAGATAAATTACGTATTTACCTTTTGAAAATTATATATTTGTATCCATAATTTTACTACTTAATCAATTTTAATTAAGATAAAAATACAGTATAAATCCCGATGTTTTTTTAATAAAAACAGAACAAGCAGATCGGAAAAAGAATAAATAACAATTACCAACTCCCTGCGGCCCCATGCCCCATGCCCCATGCCCAATGCCCAATTCCCCATGCCCAATTCCCAACATAAGTATTAAAATTGGTGAAAAAATAAAGCGCAACCGGAAAGGCGATCGCGAGGATAATAAGTGAAAATTTTAGTTGTAGGTAGTGGAGGAAGAGAACACGCTC